>JASHPD010000036.1 GCA_030038315.1 Acidobacteriaceae bacterium | reverse complement strand
TTGCGGCTTTTTGATCTTTGGAGCACCGGGCGGGAATTGAACCCGCGAATACTGGTTTTGCAGACCAGCGCGTTAGCCACTTCGCCACCGGTGCTCAATGAGGGTACGGGGTACAGGGTGCAGGAAAGGCTACGAAGCATTTGCGTAAACTGCCTGCCATCCGGCAGAACAAACTGCACCCTCTCCCCGTACCCTGCAATAAAAATCCCACCACGCTCTTCGCGGGTGGGCCTCGTTCCGCTCAATCCTCTTTCGGATTCCCGCTTTACCGAAGACGCCCGCACATGCTGCCGCACTCACAGCAGCCCAGACAACACGCGCTCTTCGTCGACTTTATCACCGGGAAATCCTCATCCCGCTCGGCATCAGCGGAGTATTCGTAGACTAGAAGCAGAACCGCGATCTGTCAAGCAGGAGAGGGACTTCGCCCATGCCGGAACTCGATTACTTCGTCGTCGATGTCTTTACCGAAACCGCTCTGGCCGGCAATCCGCTGGCCGTGGTGATGAACACCGCGAATCTTCGCACGGAGCAGATGCAGGCCATCGCCCGCGAGTTCAACCTCTCGGAGACGACCTTTGTGGAACGGCGCGATGCGGAGATCGAAAAGGCGGAAGGCGCGCGCGTGCGCATCTTCACCGCGCAGGAGGAACTGCCCTTTGCGGGACACCCGACGCTGGGCACGGCGAGCGTGCTCAAGCTCACTGCGCCGGAGACGATGTGTGGAAACGTCATCACGCTTGCCGAAAACGTGGGGCCAATCCCGGTGAGCTTTGCCGATCCTGCGCGTCCGCTGCTGGGTGAGATGACGCAGCGCGATCCTGAGTTCGGGCCGGAGCTTGACCCTGTGCGTGTCGCGGAGCTTTGCGGCCTCGCGCCCGGCGATCTCGACCCGGCGGCCGCGCCGCAGGTCGTCTCCACCGGCAACGGCTTCGCCATTGTTGTGCTGCGCTCCGTGGAAGCGCTTGCGCGGCTCAATGTGCGGCAGCAGGAAGCCACGCCGTGGCTGCGCAGCCAGAATGCGCGCTGGTTTTACGTTCTCGCGCCAACAGGCAAGCATGAGCTTCAAGCTCGAATGCAGTTCTACGGCGGCGAAGACCCGGCCACCGGCTCCGCGGCGGGCTGCGCCATCAGCTACCTCGTCGCGCGCGGGATTGCGCCTTCGGGTGAGCGCGTGCACGTTCGCCAGGGTGTCGAAATGGGACGGCCCAGTGATCTTTTTTTGAGCGCAAGGCTTGACACGACCGGAGTGACAAAAGTGCGCGTGAGGGGCGGCACTGTTCTTGTGGCATCGGGAAGGCTTTTCCTGCCCTGATGCACAAACTTTCAACAGCTTTTCATCGATCTAAGTGGCTTTGCCTGTTGCAGCTATCCTTATTTCCCTCGGTCAGGCGGGGATTTCCACCGTTATCTACGCTTGATTTTCGCCCTTGCGGCGCCTCTCCTATCGCCGTACTCTTGCCAAGCATTGAGGAAATTGAGCCGGCCCGCCAGGCCGGATTAACCCAGACTTCAACGGCAATCTGACCGCGCGTGAAGGCTGTCCTCTTCCTGTTTCGATTGCCGGATGTTGTCTGCACGAGCGCCTTTTTCCTTGCGCTCTATACCGCCGATAACCTGCCGGACCATGCGATGCCGGAGAGCGCCGCAATCGCCCGGGCCATTGCTCCCTAAAACCAGGGCTCGCCGAATGCTGCCGAAAGAGCGGCACGGGAAGCCTGTTTGCAAAATTTCGATCCCCCAAGGAGCGCCTTCCTTCGCCATGAGGCCCAAAAAAATCATTCTCGCAGTCGATGACAACGAACAGGAACTCTCCGTGCTCGCTTTCATGCTTTCCACCAACGGCTACCGCGTGCTGACGGCAACCAACGGCCAGGACGCGATTGGAATCTTTTCCGAAAATGCCGTGGACCTTGTGCTGGCCGATGAGGGAATGCCGCAGATGAACGGCGGCCAGCTTCTGGACCGGCTCAAGCAGATTGCCGGCCATGTGCCGATGGTTCTCTTTTGCGACCCGGCCCGCGTGGCCGCGCAGCCGCACGCGGCAGACGCCCTGCTGCCTAAGAAGACCTGCACCCCGGTCGAGCTGCTCGAGCGCATCAAGATTATGAGCGCCCGCAAGCGCGGCCCGCGCAAGGGCTCCACGCGCTCCGCGCATCCGCAGCATCAGCTCGCAATAGCGTCGTAAAGCAAGGGACCAAGGAATCGGTCCCTGTTTTTTCTTGACGATTGCCTGCACACCTCTGCATACTCGCCTACGTTCCGGCAGGAGGGTTTCTCGTTGCCTTCTGCCGGCGGACGGTCGGGTATGGATCTCATTTTTTTGCGTTTTCTTTTCGTCGTTCTCCTCGGCGTGGTCTGTTTTGTTCTCCGGCCGCTCGGGCTTTCCGGCTGGCTGAGCGCCGCGGTGGGCGTGCTGGCCGCCTGCGCGGTCATTATCTTCGAGCAACGCGTGCGCGCGCTGAGCCTGCGCCGGCTCATCGGCGCGGTTGCCGGCTCGATTCTCGGCATTGCGGGCGCAACGCTTTTCTGCCTGGTGCTGCGCTCGGCGCCGCTGGCGGAATCGACCTCCGCCGCGTTGCAGATCTTCGTGCTGCTGCTGATGACCTACGTCGGCCTGCTGGTTGGCGCGAGCAAAGGCGACCTGCTGAACCCGACGGCGCTAGGCATGGTCTTCTCGGGCGAGCGCCCGCATCGGCATGAGGCGAAGGTGCTCGACACCAGTGTCATCATCGACGGCCGCATCGCCGACATTGCCGAAGCGGGCTTCATCGACGGTGCGCTCGTGATCCCCGAGTTCGTCCTGCGCGAGCTGCAGGTCGTAGCCGACTCGACCGACGGCTCAAAGCGGCAACGCGGACGGCGCGGCCTCGACATGCTGCAGCGGATGCAGTCGAACGCGACGCTTCAGGTGCATATTGTCTCCGACGATTTCCCCTCGATCAAAGAGGTGGACCTCAAGCTGTTGGAGCTGGCGAAGAAACTTGAAGCCAAAGTCGTCACCAACGACTTCAACCTGAATAAGGTCGCACAGCTTCATCACGTGGAAGTGCTGAACATCAACGACCTGGCCAACGCGCTCAAGCCGGTGGTGCTTCCCGGCGAGCGCATGACGGTGCTGATCCTGAAAGAAGGCAAGGAGTACAACCAGGGTGTCGGCTATCTCGATGACGGCACGATGGTCGTCGTCGATCATGCGCGCCGGATGATCGGCCGCTCGGTTGAAATCACCGTCACCAGCGTGCTGCAGACGGCCAGCGGCAAGATGATCTTCGGCAAGATGGACGAGAATGGCAAGGGGGCGGAAACAGCGCGGCCCTCGCCGGTTGAGATTGAGCACTGAATCTCAACCGGCGAGGGCCGCGCTCAGCGGTTCAATACTTCGGCACGGAAGGATCGATCTCGTTGCTCCACGCTGTAATGCCGCCGGCAACGTTGACCACGCGCTCGTAGCCGGCCTGCTTCAGGAATTCAGCGATCTGCTGGCTGCGCCCGCCGGATTTGCAATGCACCACAACCTCGCGGCTGCGGTCGATTTCGGCCAGCCGGTTCGGCACATCGCCTTTGGGAATCAGCTTTCCGCCAATTTGGGCAATCTGGTACTCGTACGGCTCGCGCACGTCGATCAGTTGTACGTCTTCGCCGGCATCGATGCGGTGCTTGAGTTCCTTCACGGTGATCTGCAGAATGCCGTTCTTCACGTTCGTCTCCTGCGCGGCGGGCACGATGCCGCAGAACTGCTGGTAATCGATGAGCTTCGTCACCGTCGGGTTCGGCCCGCAGACCGGGCACTCGGGATTCTTGCGCAGCTTCAATTCGCGGAAGCGCATATTGAGCGCATCGACGAGCAGCAGGCGGCCGACGAGCGCGTCGCCTTTGCCGAGAATGAGCTTGAGGACTTCGGTCGTCTGAATCACGCCGACGAGCCCTGGCAGAATGCCGAGTACACCGCCCTCGGCGCAGCTTGGCACGAGGCCCGGCGGCGGCGGCTCGGGATAAAGGCAGCGGTAGCACGGGCCTTGCTCGGTGGCAAAGACGCTGGCCTGGCCTTCAAAGCGGAAGATCGAGCCGTAGACATTGGGGATGCCGGTCAGCACGCAGGCATCGTTCACCAGGTAGCGCGTCGGAAAGTTGTCCGTGCCGTCGGCAACAACGTCGTAGTCCTTCAGAATCTCCAGCGCATTCGCGCTCGAAAGCATCGTCTCGTACTTGACGACATTCATCGCCGGATTCAGCGCCTTGAGCTTCTCTTCGGCAGAATCCAGCTTCTTGCGCCCGATGTCTTTCGTCGAGTGAATGATCTGCCGCTGCAGATTGCTCGAATCGACGACATCGAAATCGACAAGCCCGAGCGTGCCGATGCCCGCGGCGGCAAGATAGAGCGCAAGCGGCGAGCCCAGTCCGCCGGTGCCGACGCAGAGCACGCGCGCGGCTTTCAATTTCCGCTGGCCTTCCATGCCGACTTCCGGCAGAAGAAGGTGACGCGAGTAGCGTGCCAGGTCGTCGGTGGTCAGCTCGGGGAGTGTAACGGGTTCAGTCGCGGTAGCCATGCACTAGCCCTCTCTTCATTATCGCTCCGCTCAAGGCACCTGAATGGACTGCAATTCAAAGCGCTTGTCTTCCTCGGTTGTTCCGGTGAGCAGAAACGAATTCGTCACTGCGGCCTTGCCTTGTGCGACTTCCGTGATGACGTAACAGCAGCCGAGCCAATGCGCTTCAGCGAAGTCTGTCTGCGACCACTGCGCCGGGTGGTCGGGATGCGAGTGATAAAACCCCGCGATTTCGAGGCCCTTCTGCCGCGCCTCGCGCTCGATCTTCACCAGCTCAATCGGCGCAATCTGGTAGCGGTTGTGTGCCGAGTCCGTGCGCGTGTTGCCCGCGCGAATCGATGCGACGACAGACCATTTTCCCTCAACGGAGCTGCCGAGCAAAGCGCCGCAGCACTCGTAAGGATAGGTTTCCTCACCGTGGGCGCGGATAGCCGCGTAAATGTCCGGCGCAATGCGCACCGGATTCGGAATCAGGCTCATTCTTCCTCCCAGAAGCGCTCGCTCAGATACTTGTCCGCGGAGTCGGCCAGCACGGTGACGATGACGGCGCGACGGCCTTCGGCGGCTTCTTCTTCGGCAACGCGCAGGCTGGCCACAACCCCCGCGGCCGCGGAGATGCCGACGAGCAAGCCTTCTTCGCGCGCCAGCCGCTTCGCCATCGCATAAGCGGCTTCGGTTTCAATCTCGATGTTGCGGTCGGCAAGTTGCGGGTCATAAATCGCCGGAACAATCGCCGTGGGCATGTGTTTCATGCCTTCGAGGCCATGGAACGGGCCGTCGGGCTGAAAGCTGATGGCCACAAGCCCAGGATGAAACTCCTTCAAACGCCGCGTGGTCCCGATAAAGGTTCCCGAGGTGCCGAGGCCGGCGATGAAATGCGTGATCTGCCCCTCGGTCTGTTGCCAGATTTCAGGCGCGGTGGTGCGATAGTGCGCCTGCCAGTTGGCGTTGTTCGAATACTGATCGCAGTAAAAATAGTTTTCCGGCTCTCCGGCAGCCATCTCCCGCGCGCGGCGAATCGCTCCATCCGAGCCCTGATCGGGATCGGTCCACTCGACGGTTGCGCCGTAAGCGCGAACGATGCGCTTGCGCTCCAGCGAAACATTGGTCGGCATCACCAGCCGCACGGGAAAGTCCAACGCCGCGCCCAGCATGGCGTAAGCGATGCCGGTATTGCCGCTGGTGGCGTCGAGGAGCGTTTTTCCATTGGCCAGCAGCCCGCGGTCCATGGCGTCACGCACCATCGAGGCCGCCGCGCGGTCCTTTATGCTGCCGCCGGGGTTGGTCCACTCGGCCTTAGCCAGCAGCGTGATGCCGTCCAGCCCCTGCGCAATGCGCTCCAGCCGCACCAGTGGCGTATTGCCGATGCGGCCGAGAATCGAAGAGCCGAGAGTTGAACCGCGAGACGAGCCGCGAATTCGGGAATCAGGTTTCGTTTGTGCCTGTTCTTTTGTCATGTCTCACAAATCCTGCGCGCGGAAGGTATGATGAAGAAGAGCACTTCGCCAGATTCAAATTCTTTGCGGAGTGCGGGGAAGCGCCGCGTGCGTGCCTCTATTTATCTTCACAGATTGGAAGGCAGACTGGAAAGCGCAATGGGCCGTAAAGGAAAAAATCCGAGCTTCGATCAGATTGTTGCGCAGTTGCGCGCGCAAGGTTTTGAAGCCGCATCGCACAGCGGCGCAGCGAAGGCTGTGCAGATCAGCAAGAACGGCGTGGCGGCGGTGATTGCGCCCAGCGGCGCCGGCAAGGGCGAAGGCAGCGCGGCGGGCATGGTGATTATGCCCGGCGTGCTGGTGCGCGGCGAGATTGCGCGCCTGCTGGATCGCGGCTACCAGAAGTTTCTTAAAACTTTCCAATTCGAGCTGCCCGCAACGGCGCAGCAACTTGAGGCCATCCACACCTTTACCGAGGAGATGAACCTCGTCACTGGTACGATGGGCCTTTACAACGAGTCGCTTGGAACGACCAGCGATCTCTACGAGTACGACCGCCTGCGTGGACGCGAAGCGCCGCAGCCTCCGGCTGCCTGCCCGTGGGAGCTGACGGCCGGGCACTGAACTCGCGCGCGAATCTGCCGATAATCTCCTCAATCTCAATTTGAGAGGAATTTCGTGCAGAACCGTGCAAAGCCGATCTCCGGGCTGCATCTGGAGCAGCGCAAATTCTTCCGTTATCCGGTGGATGGGGAGGCGATGCTGTGCCTGGGCGAGGCCGGCGGCATGGTACGCTGCCGGATGATCGACCTCGGCATGAACGGTTGCCGCCTGCGCCGCGAAGCGGATCTCACTGCGGCGATCGGCATGAAGGTCGAGGTCTCGTTCCAACTCTCAGGCATAGCCTTTCGCCTTGCCGGGGAATTGGCGTGGCGGGCGAAAGACCGGACGGCTGGCGTCCGCTTTGAGCCGCTGCAGGAGGACCAGCGCAAGGAGCTGGAACGGCTGTTGAGCAGCTTCCGCAGGGAGATGGCAGAGCGCGCCGGCGAGCCCCCAATGCCGTGGGACTCCGGCGCTGAACGCAGCGAGGCAAAGAAGCCGCCGAGCAGCCCGGAGCCTGTTGCCATAAGCAAGGATGAGCGGCGCGCCGCCAGGCGCCATAAGGTGGATTCTTACGCGCGGCTGAACCTTCTCTCGCTGCATGTAAAGCTGCGCGGCAAGATTCAGGATGTGAGCCTGAGCGGCTGCCGGATGGTCCTGGATGCGGCTAGGTCCGTGGGAGCCTACCGGCGCATCGAGATCGAGTTTTTTATCGACGGCCTGCCGCTGCTGCTGCCCGGAGTTACGCAGGTGATGCACGACAAGCGCACCGTCGGCATTCGCTTCGTCGAGATGACCGAGCGTAAGCGCGCGCAGCTCCACACGGTCATTGAAGAGATCGAGCAGCGCATGAACACGGCGGGGAACAGCGACGCGAGCGCTTAGGAACTTGTTGAAATAGGCACGTCGCGTGGTCCATTTGAGCAGTTGCGACGTCCATTCGGCATGCGCGGCGACGAGCGGATTCAGGACGGGATGTTCAGCTATGTGTCTTTGGAGCAGCGGGTGCCGGAAGATCATCCGATGCGTGCGGTTCGCAAACTGACCGATGACGTGCTTCGATCA
>JASHPD010000392.1 GCA_030038315.1 Acidobacteriaceae bacterium | reverse complement strand
AGCTACACAGGGGCATCCAGCTACGAAAGCGCATACAGGGGCGAGTTTACCGCTTCTTTGCCGGCTTTTTGGCGGGTTTAGCGGGCTTCTTTGGCGCAGGCCTGGCGGTTTTCTTCGGCTTCACCGGCGCGAGAGCCTTCTTCGGCTGCGGCTTGGGCGCGGGCTTTTTGGCCACGACCTTCTTTGCCGTGGGTTTTGGCGCGGGCTTGGCTGCTTTCTTTGCGGCCGGTTTAGCCGGAGCCTTTGCGTGAGCCTTCTTTGCCGGCGGCGCAGGCGCAGCCTTTACCGGAACAGTCTTTGCAGGAGCCTTGGCCGGTTCCGGCTTTGCGGCCTTTGCGTGGGCTTCGGCCTTCTTGGGCGCAGGCGCGGCGGTTTTGGCGGGCACTGGCGCTGACTTCGCCGGAGGGTGAGCAGCTTTCGCCGGCGCAGGCGCGGATTTGGGCTCCGGCTTGGCGGGTTTGGCTGCCGGCGCTTTCGCGGGCTGAGCTTTTGCAGCCGCTTCGGCCTTGCCGCGCTTCGCCGGAGCTGCGGGACGCTCCTCCTCTGCTTCTTCCTCGTCCTCGATGGCTTCCTCTTCCTCGTCGCCGCCTTCTTCTCGCAGGTTAAGTTTGCCCAGGCCGATCTCGTCTTCGCCGCCCATATCGTCGAGGTCTTCCTCCGAGATAGCCGTACGCGGGCTCTCTTCGTCTTCGTCGAGGTCGCGCATCCGGGCTTCGGCGGCGCGGCGGCCGCGCGGACGCTTGATGGTGACCGGCGCGGGCGGCGGCGGCGGCGAGTGCGGCTCAAGATACGCCTTCATCTCTTCAGGGGTAGTGAGCTTGCCGTCGATCAGCTCGAGGAAAATCGCGTGGACAAGGTCGTTGTAGCCGGGCAGCTCAGGCTTGATGCGCATTTCCAGCATCAGCGCGTAGGGAACCTGCTTGCGCACTTCCGGCCAGACCTTCAGGAAATTGTTGTAGCGCTCTTTTATGCCGGAATCTTTGCTCGTAAAGCCGAGCCATAGAACGGCTTCAGGATCGTAAGTCGTGAAGAGCTTATAGAGCTTGGAGGGGGTCTGGTTTTCCTTCGCCAGCAGCACCTTGGCAAAGGCCGCGGCGGCGTGGTCCAATCCATTCCACTCCTCAACAAAGCCATGACGCAGCAAAGCCCGCTTGAGCGCCGACAAATCCTTCGGCTGGAGCTTGGCCGTGAGCAGGTGCATCTGCGCGGCGGACATATCGGCATGGATGCCTTGCAGCAGCAGCTCGACGCGCAGGTCGTGGAGGGCGTTGAGCTTGGCCGCGTCCGCTTTGCCGTGGGTCCAGTGCGGGAAAAGCTCCTTCATCCAGCCTTCGGCTTCGAGGGCTTCCAGGACGCGGAGGCCGTCGTCTTCATGGCCGATCTGCTCGATCTCCCGGCTCCGGGCCAGCCTGGAAATCTGGTCGATCATCCCCTCGGATTTAGCATTCTCGTAACGCTGCTGGGTGCGGGGATCGAGCTCCCAGCCGAGGCGCACCTTGAAGCGAGTGGCGCGGATCAGCAGCGAGGGATCTTCGATAAAGCCGTAATTTGAAACCAGCCGCAAAGTCCGGGCTTCAATGTCGGCAGCGCCGTTGAGCGGGTCCATCAGCAAGCCGTAGGAGCCTTCGTTCAGCGAGATAGCCATGGCGTTGGCGGTGAAATCGCGGCGGCGCAGGTCTTCCTGAATGGTGGCGAAGTGATAGACGGGATGGCCGGGCTTGGGGTACTCGACGCTGTGAGTGCTGACGAGATCGACGCGGACGGTGCCGGGAAAACAGAGATAGAGCGTGCGGGAGGTTTCATCCTCGCCCCAGAGCCTGGCGCCGGATTTCTCCAGCTTTTTCTTGAGTTTGAGGCTATTTCCCTGAACCGCGACTTCCAGCTCGCGGACGGCATGGCCGCTGGTCAGGTCGCGGACGGCGTCGCTGGTAAGGAAGAGAAGCAGCTCGGCTTCGCGGGCGGCTTCGCGGAGAATGCGCAGGGCATTTTGCTGGTCATGGGAGAGGCGGTTTTCGAGAAGGTAGACGTAATCGGGCATCGAGGATTCCTGTTACCGGGCCAAGTGCCTGATGCGCCAATGCTTACGCCACATCCGGCAAGCAATGCAAAGCTGTACCTTATCACAATTCAGACTGGTTGGCTAGCGGTTTTGCACCGTGGGAAGTGAAAAACAGGGACTTAGGGGACCTAGGGACTAAGGGACTGGCATTTAACCGAAAGCCTTTAATTCTATGGGGGTTGTATTGGAACAGGCGTCGAAAAACCAAAAATTCTATTCCAGTCCCTCAAGTCCCTCAGTCCCTTTAATCCCCGCCCATCACCTCGCCGGGAACCTAAGCCAATACTCCCGGAAGGGTCCAGTCGTGCGAAGATTCTTGCAGTGGCTTCCCAGCGCAAACCCGTGATTGTACGCAGGTTCGCCCGTGACTGGTTTGCGGGATACGCGCCGCCGGTCTTCCCTGCCGCGGCTGCTGAACTGGAGATTCTGGACCAGGGCGGCAAGCTGCTGCGTTTCGCGTGGGATACGGTCAAATGGGTCTGCTATGTGCGCGACCTGGCTTCGGCGACACCGGGCGAGCCGAACCCGGAGCGGCTGATTCACAAGCGGTTTACCGTCCGGCCGCGGGCAGCCGGGCTATGGCTGCGGATGACGCTGACCGATGGTGAGGAACTGGAAGGATTGGCGGCGAATGACCGCTCGCTGATCGACGGCGCCGGACTGCTGCTGACGCCGCCGGATATGCGCTCGAATACGCAGCGGATGTATGTGCCGAGGCTGGCGATTCAGAGGCTGGAAGTAGTCAGCCTGATCGGGACGAATCGACGGCGTGGGCCAGCGGCGGCGCAGCCGGAGCTGTTCTCCGGAGAATGAAACGCGCTTCCCACGTCCCAAAAACGGGACATGGGGCACCCTCACAGCCTTTAGCCGTGATTTCTCACAAGGATCGGTAAAGTGGTGAGAGGCGTGGGGCGTCATTCGTAGAGAGGGCCGAAATCTGGTTTGGGTTGCCATAGAGATGCTTTGGGAATGGCGCAGAAGAGCCGAACGTGGAACGAAGGCGGAATTGCCGCATAGCTCCGCCAGGCCAATTGGCGGCGGGGGTAGAAAAA
>JASHPD010000004.1 GCA_030038315.1 Acidobacteriaceae bacterium | reverse complement strand
GGGATTGTTGAAGCTGAAGAGCCGCGGCTCCGGCTCGCGTCCTTCGCGATGGCAGTTGACGCACTCAAACGCGGAAGAAAAACGATAATGAGCCCGCTCCGCCGATTCCTCACGCGGAACAACCTCAAAGATCACTTCGCCGGATTCGCGGTAAGCAATCTCCGCCGCGTCCACAATGCGCGAGCGATTCTCCGCATCCACAACAATGCGATCGACGAGCACAAAAACCGGCAGCGTGAAGTCAAGGTCGAGCAGAGACTCCGGCGTGGAGAACTCAAAGATGCGGCCCAACTGGTAAAGCCGGTTGAAGCCCGCGCCGCGCAGTTCCGCCAGCCGCGCCTTCAGCACATCATTCACCGGCCCATCGGCAGCGGCCTTCGCAGGCGCTTTTGTTCCGGCTTTTATTTTTCGCGCAGTCCTGGCCTCTTCGCTGACACGCCCAGTCTTCACTGGAAACAGCGCATGAAGCCGCGTTCCCTCGCCCAGCGCCAGCACGGCCTCCGCAATCTCATCCACGGAGTCGCGCCGCACCAGCCCGTCACAGTAGACACAATGCACTGTCCCGCAGCGCGCGTAGAGCAGGCGCAGATAGTCGTAGATCTCTGTCGCCGTCGCTACCGTCGAGCGCGGATTACGCGTGGTATTTTTCTGCTTGATGGCAATCGCCGGCGCAAGCCCGTCGATCTCGTCCACATCCGGCTTCTCGATGCGCTCAAGAAACTGCCGCGCATACGCCGAAAGCGATTCGACATAGCGCCGCTGCCCCTCGGCATAGATCGTGTCGAAGGCCAGTGAAGACTTCCCCGAGCCGGAGACACCGCTGACCACCGTCAGCTTGCCGTGCGGAATCTCGCAGGAAATGTTTTTGAGATTATGCGTCCGCGCGCCGCGGATAACAATCGCTTGGCTTTCTGATCTCAACGGCAAGGCACCGGCAGGAATTCGGCCGCTCCCACAGCGCACTCTCAGAAGCTATGCGCAGAACGGCCCATTCTCATTATACGAGCGCAGCTCTTGCCCGCGGCGCTTGCCGCGTAGGAAAACCAGGTACGAAGAAGCGCCGGGCAGGCGCGCCAGGCGCAAGCCCAGCCGCGGTTAAGCGGCGACTTCTTCGAGAGCGCTCAGGCGCCGGGCGGGAATGTACTCGTATTCCAGCTCTTCCACAACCGCTTCCACTTCGCGATTGAGCACGGTCGAAAGGTTCATCAACACCGTTGAGGCGCAAGCCGGGCACTGCGTGGAGCAATTACCCACGCTGTTGCAGTCCTGGCAGAGATAAGCGGAGGTCAGGGGGATATGAACCGGGTCGGAACACAACATGATCGGATCTTGTTCTTCCTGCCGTTTATTCCAAATAAGTGAAAGCATCATCTCACCTAACGTAGTCTTTTGCTGTTTGTGCGGCAGCCGGATTGCGATACCCCAGAATGGCCGCCTGTATGGATGGATGCGGCAGCATCAGGTCTAGTTGCTTACAATTCGGAGCCTTTAGCCTGCACGAAATTGCTACATCGCAGGCAACTGCTATAGAATTGTGCGCTTTGCGCCTGAAACGTTTCCGAAAGGTAACCATCCATTGGTTATCTTTTTCCTGCGTCGTACCGCGGCCCTCCGTCGAACCGCCTATCCAGCCGTCCGGGATTCAGACACCCCTTACACTGGTAGATGAGGTATTTTGTGCGCCGTTTTGCTTCTCTGCTTGTCTTTTTCGCCGTGCCCGCGGCGCTTTTCGCTCAGCAATCCGCAGCCCCGCAGCCGGCCGCAACCGCGGAAGCTCCCGCGCAGCCGGTGCTGGACGCGGAAGCGCTCATCGCGCAATCCAACTGGCAAGCTGCCGAGAGCAAGCTCAACGTCTGGCTCACCACGCATCCCACCGATGCGCGCGCGCTCTTCGATGCCGGCTACGCAGCCGATGCGCAGAACCAGCTCGACAACGCCGCCGCCTTCTATCGCCGCGCCATCGCAGCCGATCCTTCCTCGCTTGAAGCGCACCTCTCGCTCGGCCTGCTGCTGGCGCGCCAGGGCAAGCTCGACGAAGCGCGCCCCGAGCTCGAAAAATCCACCACGCTCGATCCCGGCGCAGCCGGCCCCGCGCTCAAAGCGCGTGCCTGGCGCGCGCTGGCGCAGATCGATCGCGCGCAGGACCCCGCGCAGGCTTCCACCGACCTGATGGAAGCGCTCAAGCTCAGCCCGGAAACGCCCGACGACACGCTGCTCGCCGCCGAGCTGGCCGAATCCACCGGCGATCTCGATGGCGCCGAAAAAGCCTACCGCCGCCTGCTCGCGCAAAACCCCAAATCCGTCGATGCCAACGAGGGACTCGCGCATATCCTGATCGCGCGCAATCAATACCCCGAAGCGGAAACGCTGCTGCGCACCGCGCTCGCGCAGTCGCCCGACAATCCCACGCTCACAGCGCAACTGGCCACCGTGCTCGCCGATGAAGACAAGGGCGAAGCGCTTCCGCTGCTCGAAAAGCTGCATACGGACCACCCGCAAAACACGGCCATTACCAGCATGTTGGCCGAGGTTCGCGCCGAAGCCGGCGACCTCGCAGGCTCCGACCAGCTTTACACCACGCTGCTCGCCGCCAGCCCGCGCGATCCCTCCCTGCTCATCGCCCACGGACAGAACCAGATCCGCATGATGCGCTTCGCCGAGGCCTACCAGGTCTTTGAGCAAGCCACGCAGGCCGCGCCCGCCAATGCCGATGCGTGGAGCGGCCTTGCCTTCGCCGCTTCCAAAATGAACCGGCCATCGGTCGTCATTCAGGCGCTCACCGAGCGCGCCAAGTATGAGCCCGACAAC
>JASHPD010000391.1 GCA_030038315.1 Acidobacteriaceae bacterium | reverse complement strand
AAGATTTATCTCTTTGTGCAGAATCTTGAAAACACGGACTTCAACGGGAATGGCGTGCCGAGCATTGGCAGCGGCTGGGTTCCGGACGGCCATGTGGACCGGCTGCTGGAAACAAAGAAAGGCACGAGCAACCAGATTGCGTTTCTTTATCTTGCGCTGGCCCGTGCCGCCGGGCTGGACGCGCATCCGGTGCGCATTGCCAGCCGCAGCCACTGCATCTTTTCCACGTCCTTTCTGAACGCCGATCAACTGGACACTGTGCTGGTTGCGCTCGATGGGATTGGAGGACAGGACGGCAGCCAGGCGCTTGTCGATCCGGGAGCGAAGATGGCTCCGTTTGAGACGCTGCACTGGGCTCATGCGGGCGCGGGCGGCATCACAATGGATCGCAGCAAGGTGCAGACGCTGGTGACGCCGCTCCAGAAGGCGACGGACAACATGACGCTGCATGTGGGTGAGCTCAATGTAGAGCCGGGCGGGATGGTGCTGGGGATTTTGAAGGTTGCGTTTATTGGGCAGAAGGCACTGGAGCTGCGGCAGCTTGGCGTGCGCAATGGCGCAGATGCGGTGAAGGATGCGGTGGATCAGCTTCTTGCCAAAGAAGTGCCGCAGGGAGTGCAGGCGAAGGTGGATCACATCGATTTTCTTGGAGACCCATCACACCAGCTTCTGGCGATTGTGAATGTCTCCGGCTCGCTGGCCGCATCCGGCGGGCACATTGCGCTGCCGCGCGCTTTCTTCGGCAATGGCGAGGTTGATCCTTTTCCGCAGGAGAATCGCGTGGAGCCTGTCGACGCGCGCTATCCGGCTGAGGACCAGGAGCAGATCACGTATCTGCTTGCTCCGGGGCTTTCGCTGCAAGCAAAACCACAAGACGCTTCGGTCAACGATGCGCCCAATGCCGTTTACCAGGCAAAGGTGACAACCAAGGGCGGCACCGTGGTGAGCACACGCGTGCTGGCGCGCGGATTCACGCTGCTGGACGCGAAGGATTACGCGAGCTTGAGCGATTTTTACGGCAAGGTCGCGGCATTCGACAAGCAGCAGTTTGCGCTGAATGCGGCGCAGGCGGGTAAGGGACAGTAACGAAGGCGCTGCTGTTGTGATCCCATGTCTCCAAAAACTGGAGACATGGGGCACCCGCAGTGTTGCTGGTGCAGGCGAAGGACAAAAACAGATCCTTCCCTCCGCCTGAAAAGCGGCTACGGTCAGGATGACACAGTTTCTGAGGGGAGATTTCGGCACCCGGCGGCTGCGTACGAAGGAACAGTCGGTTGGATTGACCACATGCTTTATTCGGGGTTTTGCAGTCAATAAGTCGGCGAGAGGGCGCGATGGAGCCAGAGGTGTTTCAACATCGAAAACAGAGGCGGATTTTCTTGTGCATGAGCATTCTATTTTTCATTAACTGGGCATGGTACTGCTTGCATCTGGTAATAACTTGGCGAAGCATGGATCAGCATATGCACTTGGATTCGTCTAGCTTGGCAATCTTTTCTTTTGGATTGTGGCAGCTGCTGTTTAAGGAACGAGCCAGCGGATTTGCCATGATGATGGCTGCCTTTGCATTCACTGCCGCTACGAATTTAGTCCTTCACTTGTTTTAGGAGTAGCCCCAAATAACGTCGCACGAATGGGGCGCCCAATGTGGTGGTTTAGCGAAACTCGGGTGGGCGATTTGCTACGGTTGTTCCGCGCTGGGTGTCGGGCGTGTCCTGCGTGGTGAATACGATGCGCGTTGTGCCGGGGTGGAGTTTTTCTATCGGCAGCCAGGTGCTGGTGTAGGGTTCGCTGTTCAGCGTTACCTGGTTGACGTAGATTCCGCTGCCGTTTTTGCGGATTTCTACTGTTCTGTTGTTGGCGAGGCGCAGCGTGGTTCGGGTGAATTGTGGTGTGCCCAACACCAGGCCGCTTACGCCGGGTACCGCCGGATAGAAACCGAGCGCGTTCCAGACGTAGACGCCGGAGGTTGCGCCGAGGTCGTCGTTGCCGGGGATTCCGTCGGGTGCGTCCTTGAAGGTTTCGGCGTTGATGCGCGTTACGACCTGCTGCGTCTTCCAGGGCTGGCCGGCGAAAACGTAGGCGTAGGGGACGACGAAGTCCGGTTCGTTTTCGATGTTGTAGCAGGGCTGGCCCCAGCAGCGGAGCTTGGCGAAGAACGGGTCGAGGCGCGCGGTGACCTTTGCGTCGCCGCCGATGGCGGCGAAGAGCGCGGGGTAATCGAAGGGGATCATGTAGGTGTACTGGGCAGTGTTGCCTTCTTCAAAGCCCAGTTGATCTGTGCCGTGGCCCTTGGCTTTGGGCAGCGAGAGCATGGCGTCGAAGCCTGCGAGCCAAGTGCCGTCGCTCTGGCGCGGGCGAATCCATCCGGTTGCGGGATCGAGGAGATTTTTCCAGTTTTGCGATTGTTTGCGGAATTTTTCCGCGATGTCTGCATGGCCGAGTGACTTGGCCAGTTGCGAAATTGCGAAGTCGTCGCTTGCGTATTCGAGGGTGCGCGAGGCGGAGATTCGGTCTTTTTCCGAAGGCACGTAGCCCAGCGTTAGATATTCCTTGAGGAATGGGCGCTCGCGGTTTTCTTCGGTTTGCGTGGCGGCTTTCACCATGAACTTGAGCGCGGTTTCGGCGTCGAAGTTTTGCGCGCCGAAGGCGTAGGCCGATGCGATGACCGCGGCGGGCGAGTCGCCGCCCATGACGTAGGTGACGTCGTTGGCTGCGGGCCAGCGCGGCAGTTGACCGCTCTGGGCAGCATCATTCACGAGGGATTGCATCATGTCGCTGGATTGTTGCGGAAAGAAGAGCGCTTGCAATTCGACCGTGTTGCGGTAGATGTCCCAGTCGGAGTAGTTGGCGTACTGCGCCTGCTGGCGGGTTTCGGTGAGTGAGTGAATCTTGTTGTCGAAACCGACGTACTGGCCGTCTTCGTCGCTGAAGAGGTTGGGCGATAGAAACGAGTGGTAGACGCCGGTGTAGAAGATGGTTCGCTCCACTGGTGTTCCACCTTCGCTGGCGAAGCGATCGAGCAATTCGCTCCACTCTGCGCGGGCCCTTTTGTGGATGGATTCGAAGCTCCAGCCGGGGATTTCCCTGGCGAGATTGACGCGTGCGCCTTGTTCGCTGACGAAAGAGATGCCGACTTTCAGCGTGACTTCACGCGCATTGCCGAAGTCGAGCCATGCGCCGGTGTAGGCGCCGTGCGCGGAGGTTGCGTTTTTGAGAATTGCGTCGTTCTGCCAGATGGCGGTGGTTTTGTAGGGCTTGTTGAAGCTGCCTGCAACGTAGATGGTGTAGTGCGTGCGGGAGGAGCAGAAGTGGCCGGCGCGCGACCAGCCGGCGAAGGCTGCGGGTGCGGCGAGCGTGATTTCGTTTTCGTCGCCTTCAGCGGTTACATCGGCGCTGGTGCGGTTGCTTGCTTCGAGACTGTGTGAGCTGGAGCCGGCATTGATGAGCAGGCGCGCGGGTGTGCCTGCGGGGAAGGTGAAGCGTGCGATGCCGGCGCGCTCGGCGACGGTGATCTCTACGCGGACGCCGCTCGATAGCGTTACGGCGTAGTAGCCGGGATGAGCCTGCTCGGCGCTGTGGTCAAAGGTCTGCGCGTAGGCGGCGATATTTGCGCCGGGGCTTGTGGTTAATTCGGCGGGCACCGGAAGCGCGGCGAAGTCGCCGTAGAGCGGGCAGCCTGCGCCGCTGATGTGGGTGAGGCTGAAGCCGTAGATGGATTTGTCGTTGTAGCGGTACCAGGCGTCCTGGCCGGTGTCGGGGCTCCACTGCATCATTCCAAAAGGCAGGGTGGCTCCGGGGAAGGTGTTGCCGCCGCCGGCGGTGCCGATGAGGGGATTGACGAGATCGTAGGGCGCTTGCGCGTGGAGCGTTGCCGCGGAGAGCACGAGAATTGCAGCCGCGCGACAGCACACCGGGAATTTCAGCCGCATGAAACTGCCTCCTGTACTGGAGATCTTTGCGAATGAATGCGCGGAACGAAGCTGCGCGGGGTCGCAAATTGGGATCAGATTTTTTGTGCTTCTCTTTGCAGGGACCGATTATTGCACGCTGAGGCCGCCATCCACATCGACCACGATATCGTCGCCTTCGATCTGGACGGAGTGGATTTTGAGGCGGTCGAGGGTGACCTTGTAGCCGGAGGTTGCGGTGGAACCGGCGAGGGCTTTGCGCAGGAGATCGGCGGCGTTGACGGACATGCTGGAAGGGACGTCGCGGCTGAGGAACGGCGTGAGCAGGAAATTCAGCTCGCGGCGGTCGCTGATGCGCTCGATGCGGGCGTCTCGGAAGCCGATGGTTTCGCCTTCGCCTTGCGGCGTGACAGAGACGGCCGATGTGGGCGAGAGCGCGAGGCCGATGCAGAGGCCGTGGACGGGCGTACCGATGTGCGCGTGGGTTTTGACCTCGACCACGATGCGGTCGCCGGCGAAGGTGATTTGCGGCTTTTCCACGTAGACCGAGCAGGCGGTTACGGGCGAGCCTTTGAGGTAAAAGCGGCCATTGGGGCCGGTGAAGAGCTGCTTTTCAAGCGTGCGCTGGAGGGCTTCGCGGCTGACCCGGAGCTCGGCTGCGCGGGCAGGCGCGGCAAGGCAGGCGAACAACAGGCAAAAAATGGCAGCGGCAAATTTGAGCCGGTTCATAGGACGATGGTGCCATTGGCGGGCCGGGATGCGCCACTGCTTTCCTGCGCGGGGCGTAATCTGTGGAAAATCAGGCAGATATAGGGCTTTGAGGCGTGACGGAGCGCACAGTTTCAGGGCGTTTTGGGCGCAGTTTTCTCTTGATTTTTGTATAAAAAATTCCTAGAATAGGAACCAGCGTTGTTGTTTTACCGGACCGGCAACCCCCAGAATGCCTGCGTCCGAAAAGCTACACCCTCAAAATCCTACCCAGTTAAGGACACCATAATGGCAAAGCGTCGTGGAAATCCGAATTGGGGCAAGCCGGAGCCCATCGGGCCCGTTGTGCCTACGGTAACTTCTTTCGAGCAAATCGTGAAGGAGTTCAAGCTCACCCCGGATCAGTACATTCGTTCGACACGTCTTCGCGAGTGGGCTCGCCGCAACAAGAACTCCAAGTATATCCCTGAGGCCCTTTTGGAAGCCTGGGGATTCGAGATTGAGTCGACGTTGTAGGCCGTCATTATTTTCCGGAGGTTCCACGAAAGCGCCGCTTGATGCGGCGCTTTTGCTTTGTGGAATTCCGTTGCTGTGATGGCGGTCATTGGTTTTTCCGGCACACTTCGGCGACAATACATAGTGCAAGATGACCGCCGAACGTATCAAAGATGAGATGAGGGACGATGCTTTTGCCGACGTTCCGGAGGCGCTGGCCGAGATTCGCGCCGGGCGGATGGTCGTGGTTGTGGACGACGAGGACCGCGAGAACGAAGGCGACCTGACGCTGGCCGCCGAGTTTGTTACGCCGGAAGCGATCAACTTTATGGCGCGGTATGGGCGCGGGCTGATCTGCCTGACGCTGACCGAGGAGCGCGCGGATTTCCTGCGGCTCTTTCCCATGACGCAGCACAACTCTTCACGCTTTGGGACGGCGTTCACGGAGACCATCGAGGCGCGCGAGGGCGTGACGACGGGGATCTCCGCGGCGGATCGGGCGCATACGATCAAGACGGCGATTGATACGAAATCCACGGCTGCGGACCTGGCGCGGCCGGGGCATATCTTTCCGCTGCGGGCGCGGCGCGGGGGCGTGCTGGTGCGCGCGGGGCAGACCGAAGCCTCTGTGGACCTGGCGCGGATGGCAGGGCTGAATCCTGCGGGCGTGATCTGCGAGGTCATGCGCGATGACGGCGCGATGGCGCGGATTCCGGACCTGATTCCGTTCTCGAAAGAGCATGGGCTGAAGATTCTTACCGTTGCGGAGCTGATCCGCTACCGGCTGCGCAATGAGCGCTACATCGTTCGCTCGGGCGAGACTACGGTGCGGACGAAGTTCGGCGAGTTCCGCATGATTGCCTACCAGAGCGAGGTGAATGGCGGTGAGAGCCATGTGGCGCTGGTCTATGGCGACCTGGCGCGCGGCGGAGCGGCAAAGCCGATTCTTGTTCGCGTGCATACGCGGTGCACGGCGGGCGATATCTTCAATGCCGACTGCCATTGCCGCGAGATTCTGGATGAGTCGATGCGGATGATTGCGGAAGAGGGCTGCGGTGCGCTGATTTATCTGCACAATACGGCTCCGGGGTTTGAGATTGATTCGACTCCTGCTGAGGCGGGCACGGCCGGCGCGGTTACGCAGGATGCGGGGCGGCCCGGCGGCGTAACACACGATGCGGGGCGAATCGTCCTGCACAAGGAGCTGCGGGCGCGCGAGGGCGCGCAGGACCGTTCGGGCCGGATTGTGCGGGCAATCGGGCTGGGCGGTCAGATTTTGACCGATCTCGGGATTCACCGCATCCGGCTGCTCTCGAATACGCCGATGCACATTCCGGCGCTCGAAGGCTTTGGGCTGGAGATTGTGGAGCAGGTGGGAATTCCGATTGAAGAGTGCGTGAAAAGCGGCGTTTAGCTCGATTTTGGGAGAATGGGCGGGATTGCGATCCCACGTCCGAAAAAACGGACGTGGGCACCCTGCATCTATGGGAGCTTCTGGAAACTCAATACGGGCCACGAAAACTTGTTCATAAGCGATGCGCTATACGTTCTCCGTTCTGTCATGGTTTGGCCATCTGTGCTGAGTTTGTACTCTTTCTTTCCAAGAATAGGGCGTTCCTCAATTACCAAAGTATCTTTATCGATGTGAGTAATTCTCCACTGCTCATTCATCGGTTTACCGTTTGTCTGCGTCATTGTGACAAAAGCACCCTTTGAATTCATCACTCCCCAATAGTTCAGTTCGGTGTCGCTCTCAAAACTGATGTCGTGAGTGAACTTGATGCCGTCTTTTACTCGCTCAATTTTGATGGACTCGTGTTCTGGAACTCCCGGCGCTTTTTGTGTTGTTAATTTCCATGTGCCGAGGAACCGATCAATCGGAGCGGCAGAAGGTGCAGTCTGCGCGGCTGTGCATGTTGTAGTTGCAATGCCAAAGATCGCTGCCGCAATTAAGACAAAGGAGATATACGTGAATTTCGTACGCATGGCGGGATTATAGGCCGAGTATGTGCGTCTGCAAGAAAATATCTCCAGTCAAAGCCGAGTGGGCTGCATCGATGTTCGATGCAGCCCACTCGGCTATTGCTTTTCTACCAGCCGAGGACGTAGGCGAAGATTAGCGGGGCTACGATGGTGGCGTCGGATTCTACGATAAAGCTCGGCGTATCGACGCCCAGCTTGCCCCAGGTGATCTTTTCGTTGGGGACGGCGCCGGAGTAGCTGCCGTAGCTCGTCGTCGAATCGGAAATCTGGCAGAAGTAGCCCCACAACGGCACGTTGTCGCGCTGCAGGTCCTGGTGGAGCATCGGCACTACGCAGATGGGGAAGTCGCCGGCGATGCCGCCGCCGATCTGGAAGAAGCCGAGCGAGGATTTTTCCGTCAGGCTGGTGTACCACTCGGCCAGCTCCATCATGTACTCGATGCCGGTGCGGACGGTGTGGACCTTTTTGACGTCGCCGCTGATGCAGTGGCCGGCGTACATGTTGCCGAGCGTGGCGTCTTCCCAGCCGGGGACGAAGATGGGCAGGTTTTTCTGCGCGGCGGCGAGGAGCCAGCTATTTTTCGGGTCGATCTGGTAGGACTTTTCGAGCACGCCGGAGAGAAGAATCTTGTACATGAACTCGTGGGGGAAGAAGCGCTCGCCGGCCTTGTCGGCCTTGACCCATTCGGCGAGGACTTCGTTCTCGATGCGGCGCATGGCCTCCATCTCGGGGATGCAGGTGTCGGTGACGCGGTTCATGTGGCGCTCTAGGAGGGCCTGCTCGTCCTGCGGCGTGAGGTAGCGGTAGCGGGGGACGCGCTCGTAGTAGTCGTGCGCGACGAGGTTGAAGACATCCTCTTCGAGGTTGGCTCCGGTGCAGCAGATGCCGTGAATCTTGTCCTGGCGGATCATTTCGGCGAGCGAGATGCCGAGCTCGGCGGTGCTCATGGCTCCGGCAACGGTCACAAACATCTTTCCGCCCTTTGCGAGGTGATCGACGTAGCCCTGCGCGGCATCGACGAGCGCGGCGGCGTTGAAGTGGCGGTAGTGATGCTTGATGAACTCTTTGATTGCGGACATGGCTCTGCTTGCTCCTGGTTTCTGGTTTCGCTGGAGGATGGTTTGCCGGATCGCCCTGGCTTGCGAGGAAGCCGCTCTCAAAACTTAAGGAGAACTGGCGCAGGCTGGGAAACTGCTCTAGTTAAGCTACCACATTGCATAAGAAAAAATGATGAATTGGTAGTGGGTCAGTTTGAATTTGTTTTGTGTCAGGGCACGACTTTAGTCGTGCCGAATGAATCGCATAAAACAACCGGGCTTTAGCCCCTGCTTCCAAACTGAACCACTACCGATGAATTGGCTGGCGCGGGCTAGAAGGCGAAGCGGATGCCGAGCTCGATGCGGCGGGCGGCTTCGGCGGCGATGGATTCGCCGACGGCGGAGGAGGAGACGACCGTGTTTACGGCGGTGACGTTGGTGTGGTTGAGGAGATTGGCGGCGCGGGCGTTGACGGTGATGGTGCGGGCGTGGTCCTTGTTTGCGCCGAGGTCGAAGGCGCGGCTGAGGTTGGAATACGTATGGACGATGGTGGGCATGGTGCCGAGGTTGCGGGGGACGTTGCCGTTGACGGTGTTGATGGTCATCAGGCCGAAGGGGGTGGGGTAGACGCCGTCGCCCGTTGCTGCGGCGTAGGAGGGACGGTCGTTGAAGGAGCCGTCGCCGTTGGAGTCGGTGCCGGTGGTGATGTTGTAGGGCGTGCCGTAGTGCCAGTAGGTCTGGTTGCTGAACTGAATTTTCCAGGGAAGATGGAGATCGGTTTCGGCTAACGCGCCGCTCGATTGCCAGTCGGCGCGGGCGTGCTCGCCCTGGTTGCTGTAGGTGGATTGCGGGGTGTCGCCGTTGTTGAGGAGGTTGACGCTCCACCAGCCGAGGCTGAGCGTCCAGTGTTTGTAGCCTTTTTGCTCGATGCCGGCCCAGAAGACGCCGCCGCGGTTGTGGGCTGAATTTTGGAACTCGAAGATGTTGAGGTTGGGCGGGCCGGGACGCGGGTAGAGCAGCGCGGCTGTCGGGTCGGGCGGCGTGCCGACGCTGCTTGGGACCATCGGCGCGTTGATGTTGACGGCGCGCGGGTCGCCCCAAGCGGAGTAGCGGGTGTACCAGACGGATGGATGCCAGTGGCGCGGGAGGTCGCGCTCGATGCCGAAGGCGAACTCACCGACGGGGATTTCCTGAATGGTGGGGACGAAGCGCCAGACGGTGCTCGCCTGAACGGAGCCGGCGATGGGCGTGAGCGGCTGGGCGTAATCGGGAGAATAGACGAGGGTGGATTGCTGGCGGGCGCCGTTGAGGCGATAGGCGCGGGCGGCGTCCGCGGCGTCGGCGATGATGGGGGGAATCTGGAAGACGCCGGCGCGGAGGTGAATGGCCCAGGCGGCGTTTTTGCCCGGAGACCAGGCGAGGCCGAAGCGCGGGGCGAAGTTGTTGTAGGAGGACGGGGTGGTTTGGAAGGCGTAGCGGAGGCCGGCGGTGAGGGTGAGGTCGGGAAGGACTTTGAAGGTATCTTCGCCGAAGAGCGCTAGCTGCCATTGCGTGTAGGGGACGAGCGGCGTGCCGGAGGTGATCTGGTACATGGTGGGCGTGCCGCCGGGAAGGTTGAGCAGGGCGCGGCGGTATTGCTCGATGGGGGTGATGGTGGTGGTTGCGCCGGTGGCGTCGTTGCCGGCGTCGAGCACGGGGGCGCTGCCGCCGCCGAAGGTGAAAGAGCCGTTGAAGGTGTCGGGATCGTAGTTGTGGACGAAGATGCCGAGGGATTGCGCGCCGAATTTGAGGGTGTGCGGGCCGCGGGTGAGCATGACGTCGTCGTCGATTTCTAGGTCGCGCTCGCGGTCGTTGAGGTTCTGGCTGGTGGCTCCGCCGCCGGTGAAGTAGCCGGCAACTTGCAGGGATGGGGCGGTGGAGCTGGGTGTCTCCTCGGTGCGCTTCCAGGTGTAGCCGATGCGGGTTTCATGCAGCAGATTGGCGCTGGCGGTCCAGGTGTTGGTGAGGCGGAGATCGTATTCGGCGACGTAGCTGGAGTAGCCGGCTTCGGGGAGCACGAGGCCGCCGATGCCCTGGTTGCCGAGGTTGTTGACGTTGGCGGAGTAGGAGAGCGCGGCGAGGTCTTTTGGGCCGAGCTGCCAGTCGGTGCGGGCGGAGGCGATCCAGAGCTGCTGCGGCGCGGAGACGGTTTCGTGCTCGGCGACCTGGTTTTCGTTTGCGTCGAGGGTGACGGCGTTGACGACGTTGAATTCGTCGATCTCGCGGCGTTCGAGGGCGAGAAAAAAGCCGCCTTTCTGCGTCACGATGGGTCCGCCGAGCTCGAAGCCGTAGCGGCGCTTGCCGGCGGGCGTGGCGGTGACGGAGAACGGATCGGTGGCGTTGAGGCTGGAATCGCTGTCGGTGAAGAAGAGCGCGCCGTGGTACTTGTCGAAGCCGGGCTTGGTGGTGATCTCGATGCGGCCGCCTTCGACGTTGGGGTTCTGGTATTCGGGGGCGATGGGGTCGGGGTTGATGCGGATGGAGGCAATGGCGCTTTTGGGCGGCATGGCGCTGCCGTTCTGGAAGCCGTCCACGACGACGGTGGCTGATGTGGCCGCGCCGCCGCCGGTGGAGGCTAACAGTTGAAGCTGCTGGAGGAGATCGTCGGGGTCGTCGGGGAGCTGTTGTATCTCGGCGGTAGAGAGCGTGGTGGTGCCTGCGCCGTTTTCGGGGTCCAGGGCGTCTGTGTTGGCGTTGACCTGCACGCTGGCCTGCACGGAGGCGATGGGAAGCTGCACGGTGAGATGCGCCGTGGTTCCGGCGGGGCCGGCTGCGTGCGCGGTGCTGGTTGAGAACCCGTTGGCCTGGACGGTGAGGGTTGCGGCGCTTGCGGGGATGCAACGCAGAACGAAACGGCCGGTTGCGTCGGTTGTTGTTGACTGGCCGTTGGCTGTGCGCACCTGTGCGCCGGGGATGGCTGCGCCGGTGGGATCGGTGACGATGCCTTCGATGCGCAGGCCGTTGAGGCAGGGCTGTTGTGCCGGGGCGGGAATGGCTGCGCAGAAGATGAGCCATGCTGCGAGCGTGAAAATCGGCTTGCGGCGGATGTGAAGTCTTTCCCGCTGGCTGAGGCTCATGGAATAGCGCTCCTTCCTGCATCACTTTTGCGCGCGCGCGATGCAAAAACGAGCGGATTGCAGCGGAAGAGCGCGATTATGCAGGGAAGAAGCGGGATTTTAAGGTATTTCCGGAATCCTGTGAGCTTCCGGCGGGATTGCGGAGGATTGACGGGAAAGAGATTGCAGGCCCGGGTTGGCGGGCCTGCAATGCGGGGAGGGTTTACCGGCGATAAGCGGTGCGGGCGCCGCCGCGGGCATAGTAGCCGCCATAGGGACGGACCGAGCGTACATAGCCATAGCCGGGACGGACGTAGCCGCGGCCGTAGATGCCGATACCGATGCCGACGGCCGGGACCGGCCCATACCCGTAACCGTATGCGTAGACCGGCGCGGGAACGGCGACTGGAACCGGGCCGCAGGCGCAGATGGGCGCGGGCGCGGCGGCATAGATCGGAGCCGGCGGCGGCGGCGCAACGGGTGCGGGCGGCGGAGGCGCGCTGGCCATCTCCGGCGCGGGCGCGGGATGGCGGTGGATGCGGTGATGCACATGCGTTACCGGCGGAGCGCAGAGGGAAGCCTGGTCGCCGGGCACGGTGAGGTCGTTGACGACCTCGCGGATGCCGGAACCTGGCTGGCATCGGCGGCGGCGAGCTGGCGGTCATTGTCATTGAGGGCCTGTCCGGTGAGCGTAGCCACGCCGTGGGTGACGGCGACCTGAACGGCGGGGCTGTTGGGGCCGGAGAAATCGGGCACCGCGGAGAGCTTCGCCTGAATATCGCCGGCGAGCTGCGTGTCGGTCTTTGCTTCGACCGGCTTGACGAAGCTCTTGCAGCCGGCAACGGCCAGCGCGGCGCCGGCCAGCAGGAGCAGAGGGATTGAGGAAGGAATTTTTCGCATGGGACTTACCTCGTTATGGGGGTCTATCTATGGCCGCGCGCTGGTGCGGCGAGGCTCTCTGCAAGGTAAGAACACGAACCAGGCGGGGAAGTTGCGCTTGGCGCAAGAAATGGAAGAAATCAGGAAGGATTCAGATGCGCCAGTCGTCGGCGCGCCAGCTCTGGATGCGCTCCTTGATCTGCTTGCGGTTGAGCTTTTCTTCGAGCGCCAGCCTGGCCAGCGCCACTGCTTCTTCGTCCGAGGCGAAACGCAGGCCGATGAGCTGGTCTTCGGTGAGCTTGTAAATCTGCGCGCGCCACTCTTCGGGCGCGAGGGCAAGCAGGCGCTCGCGCTCTTCGAGGCGGATGATGCGGTCCTGCACCTTGAGGGGGTAGAGACGCAATTTGAATACCGCCACAATGACGGCAATGGACACCACAACGAGCCCGATATGCTCGAAATTGAAATGCCGCGCCAGCCCGGCGATGGCGATGACCAGGGCGGCAAAAGAGACAGGCGCGAGAAAGAAATGAAAATACGGATCGATCCGGGCGTGGTTGGCGAGATTTTGCGGCTTACTCATGCGCGCCTTCGAGCATTTTCATTCCGGGGCTCGACGGCATTGTACCGCCGGGCTGGGAGTCCGCAATGCGCGTTGCGCCGTTTGACAGAGCTCTTTCCGGGACGGGCGTGGCGGTAACGGGTGTGCCGGTTCGGAGCGGCGCTTCAGCGGCCGTTGGCGCGAGCGGCTGCGCGGCAGTGCCCGGCGATTCGAGCGCCTGAAGCTCTTCAGGCCCGAGCACGGGCGTGTGCCGCTCGACCAGCGGATAGCGCCCGCGAACGAGGTAATCCACAAAGATGCCGCCGGCGATGTAGGGATTGAGCAGCACGATGGGAACGGCGTAGCCGGTGGTGATGAGCGAGGCGGCGACGGATTTGTTGGAGTGGCTCAGGTGGCGGTAACCGGGAACCTGGGGAATTTCGTAGACCTTGAGGCCGAGCGCCGGATGCTTGCGCGAATACTTTACCAATCTGTAGGCGATCTCGCGCGGGGTGGTCATGCCGGCATCGGGGAAGATGGTCCGCTTGAAGGTTCTGGGGAAGTATTCGTTGAGGATGAGGCGCGCGAAGTCGGCGCAGTTGCTGTAGGTGAGATTGAATTTCGAGCGGTTGGGGCTGTTGTTGAACCGGGCGATGAGCGCGTCGTCCTGCTGGGGCGTGGTGGCGAAACGGAAGGCGAAGATGCGGCGCTCGTATGCCACGCCGACGAGCTGGGTCCATCCGCCGCGGACGAAGTCGCCCTCGAAGACATTGGCGCCGAGGACGCCGAGGTGCTGCTCGTGGTAGCGGTCGCGCAGCTTGAGCACCGCGGCGCGATCGACGCGCGCGGGGACCTCAGCGGGGTTATCGACGGAGTAGAGATAAGGGATCAGCGGCATGGCGACCCAGTCGTAGCCGGCGATGCCCTGATAGCGCGCGATGACGGAGCCCATTTCGCCGGGCCGGCAGCGGCGGAGCCGGACGGGCGTGGCGGCGCAGATGTTGGCGAAATAGACGGCCGTGTGCCCGGTGGGGTTGAGGGCGCCAAAGAAGCCGTAAGGCTCTTCCATGAGCAGGGCGGCCTGCGCGTTGGCGCGCGGAAGAAGACCGAGCGCCGCGCACAGACCGAAGGCCCAGGTCAGGGCCCGGATCAGGGTGCGGCGGCGCAAAAATGGCATCGGTTCCTCCATGTTGAATGCGATTGTGGAATGCGTTCAGCTCTCTCCAGTATCGCGTAATTTCAGCAAATTTTGAGCGATCGGGCGACATGCCGTGCATCGGCGCGCAACCGATGCGGGCGTGGCTTATCCAGTTAGAACCCGATTGGGAAGAAAAGGTTGTGGGAGTGCTCGGCGCACGGGCAAGGGCGCTTTCGGCGCAATTCGGCTGAGCGGAAAGTTCGGTAGCGGGTCAGTTTAAAAACCATCCCACACCCACCCCGGCAAGTAAAAATCGCTTGCCGGGGACCCCGGTCAGGGGCTATAGCGGTTTTCCAGTTGCTGTAGAGCGAAGCCACAACTGCCAAGCGGCTTTTTCCTTAAAGAAAAAGCCACCTTGCACCACGCTTGAAATGCCTCATACAAACTGGAAAACCGCTCTAAGAACTCGTTGAAATAGGCGTCTATTTGGAGTCGAGGTATCGAGGTGGCTCGTCTAACAGACATGCGTGGAGACGAGCGGGTGCAGGACGGGATGTTCAGCTATGTTTCCTTGGAGCAGCGCGTGCCCCAGGATCATCCGTTGCGGGCGGTTCGCAAGCTGACCGATGCGGTGCTGCGGACACTCAACCCGG
>JASHPD010000390.1 GCA_030038315.1 Acidobacteriaceae bacterium | reverse complement strand
CCGGCGGAGGCTGCCAGTTTCTGGGCACCGCGGCCACGTCGCAGGTGGTCGGCGAGGTGCTGGGGCTTTCGTTGCCGCACGCCGCGCTCGCGCCCTCGGGCCGGCCCATCTGGCTTGACGCGTCGCGCCGCTCAGCCCGCGCCCTGTTGCGGCTGCATCAGCTTGGGCTCGGCGTGCGCGACATTTTGACGCCTGCCGCCTTGCGCAACGCCATGGTGGTGCACGCGGCATTCGGCGGCTCCACCAATCTGCTCATCCATCTTCCTGCCATCGCCCACGCCGCCCGGCTGCCGCGGCCTACCGTCGAGGATTGGGTCGAAGTCAATCGGCAGGTTCCGCGCCTTGTGGACGCGCTGCCCAACGGCCCGCGCAATTTTGCCACCGTGCAGGTCTTCCTTGCCGGCGGCGTGCCGGAAGCGATGCTGCATCTGCGCCGCGCCGGCCTGCTCCACACCGATCTCATGACCGCCTCCGGCCAGACACTCGGCGAAAACCTCGACTGGTGGGAACAGAGCGGGCGCAGGCAAGCGCTCCGTCGGCAGCTCCGCAATCAGGACGGCATCGACCCCGATGACGTGATCCTCTCACCCGGCAGCGCCCGCTCCCGCGGCCTTACATCGACCGTTTGTTTTCCGCTCGGCAATCTCGCACCCGAAGGCTCCGTCATCAAGAGCACCGCCATCGACCCCTCGCTCGTGGATGAGCACGGCGTCTATCGCCACCGCGGCCCGGCCCGTGTCTTCACCACGGAGTCCGCTGCCGTCGCCGCGCTCAAAGCCGGCCAGATCCGCGAAGGCGACGTGATGGTGCTTATCTGCGGCGGCCCCATGGGCGCCGGCATGGAGGAGATTTATCAAGTTACTTCCGCCCTGAAGCATTTGAGCTATGCCAAGCACGTGGCCGTGCTCACGGATGCCCGTTTCAGCGGCGTCTCGACCGGCGCGTGCATCGGCCACATCTCGCCGGAAGCGCTTGCCGGCGGCCCCATCGGCCGCGTTCACGATGGAGATATTCTCGAAATTGCCATTGACCGCGCCGCGCTCGTCGGCAGCATCGATCTGGTCGCCGCGGATGGAAAGAATTTCAGCTCCGAGAGCGGCGCAAAGCACCTAGCAGCACGGCCGCCGCGCACCGACCTGCGCCCGCATCCCAGCCTGCCCGATGACACGCGCCTCTGGGCCGCGCTCATCCAGGCCAGCGGCGGTGTCTGGGGCGGCTGCGTCTACGACACGGAAAGCATCCTTGCGCTCCATTCCGTCCGGCGAAACCGTTCCGCTTAGAATTCAAAACGCCCGTAGAACTGCGCAAGCCGCGGATTCGTGAGTTCACTCGTGGCATTGCCAAAGGTTGCTGGAGAACCCAGGTTCGCCGAAATGGAGTGCGCATCGAAGCGCACGCTGTTCGACACGTTATAGACTTCGATCCCCAGCTTCACCTTGTAGCGCTCCGTGGCGTGGAAGGTTTTTGCCAGGCCCGCGTCGTCCTCGAAGAAGCCGTCGCCGCGCAAAGGGTTGCGGGTACCGGAGTCGCCCGGCAAGGTAAAGTCAAAGGCATTGACGGCGGCCGCCGGGTTGGCAAATCGCTGCTGCAGCTTGCCACGGCCGGAAGGTACAGGTCCTATCTGCGTCGCGAACCCCTGGATGTCGTAGTTAGTCGGGAAATAGGGTCCATTGTTCACTTCATAAGGCAGGCCGCTGGTCCAGCGGAAGATTCCGGTCGTCTGCCATCCTCCGATAACTTCATCCATAAGCCGGTTGACGCCGGACAGGTACCGCGCTCCCCGTCCTACCGGAATATCCCAGATATAGTTGGCGTTGATCTGGTGGCGAATGTCCTGGTCCGAATCTCCATAGAGCTGGTTCGGGTTCCACGTATTGAAAATCTGGGCATAGTTCGTCGAGCCGGATGATCCCAGTCTCTCAGCCTGGGAGACAATGTCGAGCGCCTTGGAGTAGGTGTAATTCAGGTCCGCCTCCAGCCCGTCGCCGAATCTCTGGCGATAAACAGCCTGCAGACCGTTGTAATTGGAGTAGCCGATAGACCTCCAGGCGTAGAGCGCCGAAAACTGGTTGTGATAAAAGCGATTGGAAGGATAAGCCCCGTTGGGATTGATGCCTGCGCTGGTGGCTGCGTCCGGCATATCCAGTGCATAAAGCGCATTCGTTTCGTTGTAGAGATTCTCGGAATAGAGCTCGTAAATGTTTTGCGTTGCGGTCAATCCGGGACCGAATCCGATGTTCTGATTGTCGAGAGCGCCGAATAGCTGTTCCCAATAGGCTACGGGCTGAACCGAGGAAACCGGAACTCCCTGGCCGCCATTCTCTCTAGCGAGCAACGACATCTGCCTGGCTGCCTGGAAATAGCTCATGCCGGCGGCTACCAGGTTCGTCGGCATCGCGACGTCCTCCTGCGCGAGCAGGCGATGGCCAAAGTGTCCCACGTACGAAATTTCAAACGACGCGCCATTGTGAATCTGCCTGGCGATCGACAGATCCGTGAGATAAGCATAGGGCGTCTTAATGGCGGAATCCTCTGACCAATAAATGGCTCCGCTGGTCGGGCCGTTTTCCACGGGAATGCCGGGAAAACCCACCGTAGGCGCTGCGGGAAGCAAGCTCGATGGAACCGCGGTCGCCGTGGTAAACCGCGGAGAATCGGAGATGGTGAGAACACCGGCGCTGGTCTGGAGCGAAGTTGACAGCCCATAAGAGCCTTCCGTGTCGAACTCGTCGGTGATACCGGCGCCGAAGTGATCGTACACCATGGAGAACCCTGCGCGGATGCTGGTCTCGTTGTTCCCCAGCAACCGGCGCCACGCCCCCGACTCGGGAGTGGGCGAATAAGCAATGCCAAGGCGTGGCGCCAGGTCCAGCTTGTCAGGAGTCCAGTAATCAGGCTTTCCGTTATATCGCCCATTGAGCGGGAAGCCCAGCTCGCCCGCGGCACTTGCGGGCTGTCCGGACGCCGCCAGTTGCGCGCTTTCGTTTACCCATTTCGTCAGTGAAAAATTCCCCGGCGCGCACACCGTATCCTGCAGGAGGCAAACGCCAACTTGGTTGCCGGAGGTCTCAGCAGGAACCTGGAGATAGGAATAGCGCAGGCCGTATGTAATGCTCAGGTTTCTTGTAGCTTTCCATGTGTCCTGTCCATATACTTCATATTCATTCCACCGGTAGTTTCGAGTTACTGGAGCGCCGACCGGCAGGTTCGTTCCGCTCTTTGTGGTGTTATACGTGATGTTGCCCACATTGACAATTCCGATCAGTCCCATGACATCGCTGTTGTAGTCGCCCGCATATCCGCCGGCTACCAGGGGATAGCCATTCGGTCCCGGATCGAATCCTGCGGCTCCGTCGCCTGAAATCGTTCCCGGATTCAGATATTGGAATGTGCCGCTGGCGTTGGCATAGGACAGTGCATTGCTGGAGGAGCGATCGGAGATAAAGCGGATGTTGGTTCCAAAAGCAAGGTCGTGGTCGTGCCTGGTCCAGGTCAGATTGTCAATCAAGTTGTAGAGCGGAACGATGGTCGACGACGAGGCTGTCGTCGCCTGTAACGGTGTCACACTCTGGAGCTCGACATACGGACCGTTCAGCAGGCCGGAACTGCTCAGCCCCTGTCGCGTAAGGCCGATCTCCGCATTGTTGACCAAATTATTGCTGAGAAGAAGAGTGTAGCCAGCGGCAAATCCTTTGCTATTGGTCAGGGAAACGCTGCTTGCAGGCTGGCCGGGAAACTGCGGCGCCCCCGGCTCTGAGTCGTTCTGGAGGTTGCCTCGCCAGAACAGGATATTGCGGCTGTTAACATTCCAGTCGAGACGAGCGATATAGGTGTTATAGCTGCTGTCAGAGTTATAGGAAAAACTATAACCTTCCGTATTGAGTAGATCTCCTACAGTTGGATTGTTGGGCTGAGGATAAGAATTGAAGTAACTTTCAACGGCGGCACTGGGCCCGATTCCCAGAG
>JASHPD010000389.1 GCA_030038315.1 Acidobacteriaceae bacterium | reverse complement strand
ACTTCGGCGTGCTGGGGACGAGTTTGGGATCATGCTATGCCTTCCTGGCCAGCGCGCATGATGCGCGGCTGCGCGTGAATGCGTTTAATCATGCGTCCACTTCGTTTGGCGATGTGGTGTGGGCAGGGCAGAGCACGCGGCATATTCGCGCGGGATTTGAAGAGGCGGGATTAACGCAGGAGCGGCTGCGCAAGCTGTGGGCGGCGATCAGCCCGGTGAATTACTACGAAAAGTTCATAAGCGCGGAGTCGGCGGGGCGGGATAAAAAGGCGCTTGTCGTCTATGCGGACTACGATCTGACTTTTCCGCGGGAGTATTCGCTGCAGGTTGTCGATGCTTTCGAGCGTTATGGCGTGAACTTCGAGAAACGCGTGTTGCCCTGTGGGCATTACACGACGGGTGAGACGCCATTCAAATATATGGATGGCTGGTTCATGGGGTCGTTCGTATATCGGGCGTTTAAGGAGCTGCGCGAGAAAAGGCCTGAGCGGATTAGAGCAGCGGCGGAAGACGCTGAAATAGAAGTGCTATCGCGTTAATTGTGTGCAATCCCCCTACGCTTAAACGCAGGAGGATTGCAGTGGATTTTGCCGTGCACGGTCTACAGATGCCTACTTCGGATTAGCAATGCGGACCAGCAGAATGTCGTGGGTGCCTAGCTCAATCGGCATATCGTTTTTGAGCTCGATCGGCTTGCCGGTCCACAGGTCTGTCGCCTGCTGCGTGCCGTGCAGGCCGAGCTTCGCCAGATCGAGGTGGAACGGGTGCGAAGAGTAGCGGCTGCTGCCGGCGTTAAGAACGGCAATGGCGACGGCTCCGCCGGAGAGCTGCTTCTTCCACACGTCCACTTCGCCTTCGCTATAAACGCGCGAGGCCTGCTTGCCGAGCTGGTCCTGGTCGATGGCGATCACGTCGCGGTTGATGAGGATATCGCGGATCTCAGGCTTCATGTGCGGCAGGTCGTTGCCAGCCAGCAGCGGCGCGGAAAGCATGGCCCACATGGAAAAGTGCGAGCGGTTTTCCGCCAGCGAGAGATTGCCGTTGCCCACTTCGAGCATGTCGGGATCGTTCCAGTGGCCGCCGTAGGGTCCATCCGGTCCGGCGTATTTCTGCAATCCCTCCTGCTGGCTGAGGATGGTGTAGATGCGGTCCCAGCGCGCATTGATGTCGCCGGTGGTGCGCCAGAGGTTGCCGCCAAGCGCGGGTGCCCACTCCCACGGCGCATCCCAGCCGTACTGGCAGAGCGAGAGCACGATGGGCCGGCCCGTTGCGTGGAGCGCTTTGGCCATCTTGTCGTAGGCGGAGATCATCATCAGCATCTGTGCGGCGGGATCGTTGGGATGGGCGTTACGCATGATGCGGATGTAGCTGCACAAGTCATATTTGACGTAATCGACGCCCCAGGCAGCCCAGGTCTTTGCGTCCTGTTCTTCGTGGCCGTAGGAGCCGGCATAGCCCGCGCACGTTTGAGGGCCGGGCGAGGAATAGATGCCGAGCTTCAGGCCCTTCGAGTGGACGTAGTCGGCGAGCGCTTTCATGTCTGGGAATTTGGAGTTGGACTGGATGACGCCGTTGGCGTCGCGCTGGCCTTCCCAGGTGTCATCGATGTTGACGTAGACATAGCCGGCGTCCCTCATGCCGGAGTCGGCGATCTGGTCGGCGGAGTCGCGGATGTCTTTGTCGGTGACTTTTTCGGCGAAGTAATTCCAGCTATTCCAACCCATGGGCGGTGTCTGGGCTACCTTTTGCGCGAGCACGGCAGTGGCGGCGAGGGCAAAAAGCGCAGTCATGGCGAGAGCTTTGCGAATCATGGTGTCTCCGGATGAAAACGTTTCCGTGCGCAATGGTACATTGTGGCGTTCCGTGTGGCAATCGGTGTTTTTGCATGGTTGCCGTGCCGGGCGGTGAAAGCCCTGGCACAAAACACTTTTGTCCGGGTGGAATTCGATAGTACCCTGCGGGGTATGCGCTCGATTTCCTTGCTTTGTGTTCTCTTTGCTGGTGTATTTTCCCTGCCTTCCGCCTATGTTCAGTCGCCGGCTTCTGCTACGGCGGATGCGTACCACAATGAATCCCTCGTTTTTGAGCGCTATGAGACCACCTATCGCCTGAACGCCGACGGCACCGGCGAGCGCATTGTCCATGTAAAGGTGCGGATTCAGTCCGAGGGTGCGGCGCAGCAGCTTGGGGTGCTCACCATCGGTTACGCATCCGCGAACGAAACGCCGCATATTACCTTGGTGCGTGTGCACAAGCCGGATGGAACGGTGGTGGATACGCCGCCGGATACGGCAATGGACATGCCTGCCGATGTAACGCGCACGGCTCCGCTGTACAGCGACCTGAAAGAGAAGCACGTGGCCGTGCGCTCGCTCTCCGTGGGCGACACGCTGGAATATGAAGTTCACACTACGATCGATAAGCCGGAGGCTCCGGGCGAGTTCTGGGGCGCATATCACTTTACCGCTCCGGGCACGGTGATTGTGCTTGCCGAGACGCTGAATCTTGAGGCGCCAAAGGACAAGTACGTCCAGGTGTGGAGTCCAAACCACAAGCCCACGATCACCGAGCAGGGGAACACACGCATCTATAGCTGGAATGTTGCGCAGTTGGTTCCCGCGCCTAAGCCCGCGCCGGACGGCAAGACGAAGCAGCCGCCGAAAGACCCGGACCAGGACGCCGACGGGCGCAGTCTGCCTTCTGTTGCGTGGACCACATTTCCTAGCTGGGCCGGGATTGGCGCGTGGTACAGGGCGATGGCTGCGCCGCGCGCACAGCCCACCGATGCGCTGCGCGCACGCGCCGATGAGATTACGCGCAACGCGAAGACGCCCGAGGAGCAGGCGCGCGCGATCTATGCGTTTGTTTCTTCGAAGATCCGTTATGTCGGGATTGATTTCGGCGTGGGCCGCTACCAGCCGCACGATGCCGCCGATGTACTGGCGAACCAGTACGGCGACTGCAAGGATAAGGATACGCTGCTCGAAGTGCTGCTGCGCGCAAAAGGGTTTACGACGGCGCCGGTGCTGATTGGCGCGGGCATTGCGCCGGTTGCGGAGGTGCCTTCGCCGGCGTTCTTTAATCATGTCATCACGACAGTGGAGCTGCCCGGCGGGCGCGTGTGGCTGGACAGCACGCCGGGGGTCGCGCCCTTCGGCTATCTCTCTCCGGAAATTCGCGATGAGCAGGCGCTGGTGGTTCCCGCAAGCGGAGATGCGGCGCTCGCAACGACGCCGGCTGCCGCGCCGTATCCGTTTTCGGAGCGCTTTGAGGCGCATGGAACGCTCGACGATGCGGGCAGGATGACGGCCAGGATGACGGCGACATACCGGGATGATTTCGAGATTCTGGCACGGGCGCTGGCGCGCAATGTTGCGCCGGCGGAGTGGGACAAGGCTTCGCTGTATATTTCGTCGGCAACGGGCTTCGGCGGCACAACGAGCAACACGCAGTTCCAGAATGCGGACGATCTCTCGCAACCGATCGTGCTGACCTACGATTATGATCGCCATCCCTTTGGCGACTGGGAGAATCGCCGCATTGTCCCGCTCTTTCCTGCGATGCCGTTCCCGGCCCTGGCCGACGACGATACGGCTCCCACGGAGGACATTGACTTGGGCGCGCCGCGGGAGATGACGGCGATCACGCGGATCGAGCTGCCGGCGCGCTATCGCACGGATTTGCCAGATCCGATCCACGTCAAGACAGACTTTGCGAGCTTCGATAAGACATATCGCTTCGACGGCCACACGATTACGGCGGAGCGCACCATTGTTGTGCTCAAGAAGAAGATCGCAAAGGCGGACTGGAAGAGCTACCAGCAGTTTTTGAAAGCGATCAGCTATTCTTCGGTGCCTTGGGTACAACTCTATCCCCCTGCCGTAACCGCAACGGGAAAGCCGGAAACGCTTGTGTCATCAAAGACCACGACGGAAACGCTGAAGAACGGGCAGAAGATCACAACGGTGACGCTTGCGCCGCAATCTTCCGCGCCTGCGCCGGAAGCAGCGCCCGCGGCGCCGGCGAATGCGACACCGAGCGAGCTGTTAGACAAGGCACGCGAGCAGATTCGAGAGAGTGACCTTTCGGGCGCAAAGGCTACGCTCGACGCGGTGAAGGCGAAGAGCCCGCAGGAAGAGTATCTATGGGCGAATCTCGGGATTGTTGCGGAGATGGAGCGCAACTTCGACGAGGCGAAGACGGATTTTCGCACGGAGCTGAAATACCATCCGGACAATCCGGCACTGGTCTCAAATCTTGCCGGCGTGGAAATGCGAACCGGCAATGCGGAGGGCGCGCGGCAGGTTCTCAAGGATTATCTTGCGAAGCATCCGGATGAGCTTGCACTCTCGCGCCAGCTTGCCGCGCTTGAGGTTGCAGCGCAGGATGACAATGCCGCACTGAAAACCTTAGAGTCCGCCGCGGAGCATCATCCCGACGATGCCGCGCTACGCTTGCAGACCGCGGACCTGCTGGCGCGCATGGGGCGCAAGGATGAAGCGGCTGCCGCGGCGCAAAGCGTGCTGGCGGATGCGACCGATCCGGGCACGATGAATGATGCGGCGTATATTCTTTCGCTCAGCGGGCATAATTTTGCCGATGCAGAGGCCGGCTCGCGCAAGTCGATTGCGCTGCTCGAGGCAACGTCCGCCGAGATGACGACGGCGCAGGCCAATCAGAAGGCGTTTACGGATGCCAATCTGCTGATTGCGTCGTGGGACACGCTGGGGTGGATTCTTTTTGAAGAGGGCAAGCCGGACGAGGCGCTGCCGTTTGTTCTTGCCGCGTGGCGTGATGGGCTTCACGCGGAAGTGGGCGATCATCTGGGCCAGATTTACGAAGCGCTGCACAGGAACAACGATGCGGAAGCGGCGTACCGGCTGGCAGATGCGGCGGCGAACAGCGCCACACCGCCGGATGTGCGCGAGCACATTCACGACAGCTTTACGCGTCTCGAATCGGCAGGCGTAAAGGCGGGACCGAAGGACGGAACGCAGGCGCTGCAAGAGTTGCGCACTTACAAGCTGGGCCGCGTTCCCGGCGCGAAGGGATGGGGGACGTTTCGGCTGGAACTGACGGCGGATGGCGCGATTGAGGCGCAGCAGATGGCGGGCAGTCCGGAGATTGCTCCGGTTAGCGATGCAATTCGGAAGATGAAATTTGCCGAGCTGATTCCGCCGGCGTCGAAGGCGCATCTGCTGCGCAGCGCGGTGGCGAGCTGCTCGGAGAGCACCGGGTGCGAGCTGGTGATGGTGCCGGACGGCGGCTTGCAGACCGAAGCGCAATGAGCGTTCCCGGCAATCCTGACACGTTAGGATGGGGTTTGGAGTGCGAAGCATGGCAAAAGTTCTGGATGGAGCCTCGATTGCCGCGGCGATCAAGGCGGATGTGGCCGAAGGGGTAAAACGGCTGGGCGAGCGCGGCGTGCGGCCCGGACTGGTGGTGGTGCAGGTGGGGCACGTGCCGGCTTCGGAGATTTACGTTCGCAATAAGGTGCAGGCGAGTGAGGAACTGGGCCTTTACAGCGCGCGGATTACGCCGCCGGAGACGGTGACGACGGAAGAGCTGATGGACCTGATCGCGGCGCTCAATGCGCGCGAGGATGTGGATGGCATCCTGGTGCAGTTGCCGCTGCCGAAGCAGGTGGATGCGAAGGTGCTGCTCGATGCGATTGATCCGGCGAAGGACGTGGATGGGTTTCATCCGGTGAATGCGGGACTGTTGCAGGCGGGAAGGCCGGCGCTGGCGCCGTGTACGCCGGCAGGCGTGATTGAGATTCTGAAGCGCAGCGGGATTCCGATTGCGGGTGCGAATGCGGTTGTTGTTGGGCGCAGCGATATTGTGGGCAAGCCGGCGGCGATGCTGCTGCTGCATGAGAACGCGACGGTGACGATCTGCCACTCGAAGACACGCGACCTGGGCGCGGTGACGCGCGAGGCGGACATTCTTGTGGCGGCGATTGGGCGGCCGGGGTTCATTACGCCGGAGATGGTGAAGCCGGGCGCGACGGTGATTGATGTGGGCATTAACCGCATCACTTCGCGCGAAGAGTTCGATCGATTCTTCAAGGGCAATGAGAAGCGCGAGGCGGCGTTTGAGAAGCGCGGGGCGGTGATTGTGGGCGATGTGCATCCGGCGGCGTTTGAGGTTTCCGGGGCTTACACGCCGGTTCCCGGCGGCGTGGGGCTGTTGACGATTGCCATGCTGATGTCGAACACGGTGCGCGCCGCGAAGATGAGGCGAGGACTTTAGCGCATGTTGCGCGTGGGACTAACCGGCGGGCTGGGCAGCGGCAAGAGCACGGTTGCGGCTTTGCTGCGCGGGTTTGGCGCGCAGGTCATCGAAGCCGATGAGCTGGGCCGCGCGCTGATGGAGCCCGATTCCGAGTCTCGCCATGCTGTCTACGCGGAGATTGTGGGTGCTTTTGGCGCTTCGGTGGTTGGTGCGGATGGACGGCTTGACCGTGCGCGGCTGGCTGAAGTCGCTTTCAATGGCGGACGGCTTGATGAGTTGAACGCCATTGTGCATCCGGCGGTGATTGCGGCGCAGCGCGAGTGGATGGATGCGGTCTTTGCGCGGGATGCGAAGGCGGTTGCGGTGGTTGAGTCGGCGCTGATCTTTGAAGTGGAGCGCGATGCGCGGGCGCGCGGCGAGAGCGAGGGCGTGCTGGCGGATTGGCGGAATCGCTTTGATCGCGTCATCGTTGTTGCCGCGCCGGATGCGGTGAAGATTCGGCGGTATGTGGCGCGTGTTTGCGCTGGGAAGGACGATGCGTGCCGCGCGGCCGCCGAGGCCGATGCGCAGAGACGGATGGCGCGGCAGATTCCGGACGCGGAGAAGGTTGGGCGCGCGGATTTTGTGATTGAGAATGCGGGCGGACCGGCTGAGCTTGAGGCGCGCGTTTCCGAGGTTTGGGAGCAGTTGAAGGCGGAAAGCACGGCCAAGTGACTGCGATCCCACCCTTCGCGCGATACGGCCGCGCGAAGGATGGGGCACCCGCTGAGAGCGAGGCCGGGTGATTGCGATTCCACCGTATCTAAAAGTTCCAACGATTGAAAAACTTATGGATTGTGCGAGGATGCGGCTTCCGGCTTGCCCGGTTTTGCTGCGGGGTTTGCGCGGCCAGTTTGCCGGCCGGCGTCGATGCCGGTCCTGGTCTTTACCTGATTGCGCCCGGCGCGCTTGGCGGCATAAAGAGCGGCGTCGGCGGCGGCCAGCAGGCTGTCGATGGCGGCGCTGCCGGTGGCGACGCCGAGGCTTGCGGTCAGTGTTCCGGCAGGGCCCAGGCCGGGGTTGGGGATTCCCGCGTCTTCGATGGCGGCGCGAATCCGTTCCGCCACGTGAGGAGCGACTTCTCCGGGCGCGTGTTCGAGCAGGATGACGAACTCCTCGCCGCCGTAGCGGAAGGCATGGTCGCCGCGGCTGCGCAACTGCGACTGGATGAGGCTGGCGATGCGCATGAGGCACTGGTCGCCGGCAAGATGTCCGGCCTCGTCGTTGAGCTTTTTGAAGTGGTCGATGTCGAGCATGAGCACGGCGGGCGCGGCCGGCCCGGCCTGGCTTTCGAGCGCGGCAACGGCCTCCCGGAGCAGGCGGCGGTTGCCGAGGCCGGTGAGCGCGTCGTAGGCGCTGGCGCGGTTCAGGTCCGCGTTCTGGATGCGCGCGAGCAGCGCGAGCAGGTAAGACTTCCGGGTCTGCTTCTCCGCCATGTAATTGCCGTAGACGGCGAAGACCGCGGCGGTGACGGTGATGAAAGCGCAGGCGCGGAAGACGCTGCTGTCGAACTGCGGCAGGCGCAGCGTGAGGAAGATCTCAAAGAAGCAGTAGCCGGCGCAGGCCAGCAGCGTGTACAGGAAGCGCACCTGCTGGATGACGGTGATGTAGAGAAACGCAATGGTGATGAGCAGCAGCATGGCCCAGCGGCCGGGCGAGCGGCTGAGCAGGGTAAGCCAGACGCAACTGCCCGTAGCCAGCAGAGCGATCACGATTACCAAAAGCTCGCGCAGATGCGGCGGGGGAGTGCGGCTGATGAACCACTTGAAGACGAGAGCCAGCGGCGTGGTGATTCCCAGTTGAATCAGGAGCACCTTTGGGAATATCGCCGCGCCGAGCAGCAGCCGCTCGGGATAGAGAACAAGCTGAAAGATGACCAGGACGATGAGCCCGATGCGGACGAGATAGCGGCAGCGCTCTTCGCCGGTTTCCTCTTCAAAGAAGGCTTCGAGCGCGGGGGCGAACTTGAGGCGCAGCGTGTTGCGCTCGATGTGCTCTTCAACGAGCGCACGGGAGATGTGCCTCGGAATGGAGTTGCTCGGCATCGTTCTGGGCTGTATCTTTTCCGGTGCTTCAGGAACCCCAGTTTCGACATTCTAACGCGGGAAATGGCCCGATTTCCCGGTTTCTCGATCTAAGGGAAAACTGTATCGAAAAGGAACAAAAAGTGCCGCGCAAGCCGTCCGGTGCTCCGCCAACCCTTGTTCTTTCGCGTCTGGAGAGCGAAAACCGGGTTCATTAGAATAAATTTGCAGGTTTTCGGGGGCCTGGCGGCCTGCTTTCCGCGGCGGTTGAGCCTCCCTATGCTGAATTCAGGAAGTTGAGGATAGAGAACATGAAGCTGCGCCGTTTTTTGTTGGTTCTGCTAGTGGTGGGCGGGTTCTGGTACGTCACGGCTCACCTGCCGGGGGATTTGCGCTCGCTGGGGGTGCTCAAGGGCGGCAGCGGCTCGCCGCTGGAGCTGACCGAGGCGCACGCCGCGCCGGAGTATGACGGCGAGGAGATGAACAACATTTCCGTTTACAGGCGGGTGCTGCCTTCGGTGGTAAATATTACGTCCACCAGCCTGGTCTTCAATTTCTTTGAAGGCACAGTGCCGTCGCAGGGGCAGGGCTCGGGCTTCATCCTGGACCGTGCGGGGCATGTGCTGACGAACTACCACGTGATTGAGAACCCTAATCACGACGGCGTGGCCGATCACGGGATCGAGGTGCAGTTGAGCAACAAGCACCGCTACCCGGCGCAGGTGGTGGGTACGGACAAGACGCACGACCTGGCGCTGTTGCAGATCAACGCGCCGAACTTGCAGCCGGTGACGCTGGCGGATTCCTCGAACCTGCAGGTGGGGCAGAAGGTTTACGCCATCGGCAATCCCTTTGGGCTGAGCGGGACGATGACCTCGGGCATTATCAGCTCGATCCGGTCGGTGCGCGGCGGCGAGGGCGCGCCGATTGAGGACGCGATCCAGACGGACGCGGCGATCAATCCGGGCAACTCGGGCGGGCCGCTGTTGAACTCGCACGGCGAGGTGATCGGCATTAACACGATGATTCTTTCCAATGCCGACCAGAGCGCGGGGATTGGCTTCGCCATTCCGATCAACACGGCCAAGGCGGTGCTGGCGGACCTGACGAAATACGGCGCGGTGCGGCGGCCTTCGCTGGGGATTGTCTCCTTTCCGATTGGGCCGGACCTGGCCGAGCAGATGGGGCTGGCAGCCGATTACGGCGTGCTGATTCAGAAGGTCATTCCCGGCGGCGCGGCGGAGCGGGCCGGGCTGCACGGGGGCAACGAGCAGGCTTACCTGGGTAACGAACCGATCATGCTGGGCGGCGATTTGATTATCGCCATCGACGGGCAACAGGTGACCGACCCGCAGGACATCAGCGCGATCATGGACAAGCACCAGGCGGGCGATACGGTGAACGTGACCGTGCTGCGCGGGCGGAGGCAGATTACGGTGCGGGTGACGCTGGGCGAAGCGCAGGTGCAGAACACTTAAACGCAGGGACCAAGGGACCAGGGACTTAGGGACTGGAAAAGCCCGTCCTTCGCGCTGGAATGGGCGAAGGATGGGGTTTTGGCCCTGCCCACAGAACCACAGATTTACAGAAATACCGGCGGAAAGATTCGATTTTTGCGCTTTTTCCGGAGAACTTATGAGATAGGTCTTTTCTTTTCAATAGATTGCTCGAGAAATTGACGCGAGAAAAGGGTGTCTAAATGCGGTCTTAAGTGCGTCTAATTGACACTTATTGCATCCATTTTTTCGCAGTATCGCACTGAAACCGGGGCAGTTTTTACTACCCCGGTTTTGTTGTGGCCGAGCTTGCGGCCGGGTCGCGCGAGATGAGGCCCAGGAGCGCGGTGGCGAGGGCGGCGATGAGTGTGACAACGGTGCTCGTGCCGGCGTGGCCGAGTGTGACGCCCTGCTGCGAGAGAACGCCGGCGATGGTGATGGTGGCAATGAGCAGGCCGGCGGCGCTGGTGCGCGGATGGGTCCAGATGTTGGCGAAGGTGTTGTTCATGGGGGACTCCATTTCAGGGTGCGGGGTACAGGGTGCCGGGTGCAGAAAAACCCTGTACCCGGTACCCTGCACCCGGTTTTTTACAGCTTGACGCCGATGGAGGTGAGGAAGGTCTGGATGTTGGGCCAGACGTTCTTCAGCGCGGTGACGGTCGCGACGTCGAGAGAGATGTTGAGGGGGTTGGTGACGGTGCCGGCGATGTCGGTGATCGGCGTTTCCAACTGGCCGAAGAGCGTGCCGAGCGCAGCGACGACCGAGGGGGTTACGCCGAGCGCCTCAGTGGCGGTGGTGAGCCACTTGAGCGCGTCTTCGGCGCCGATTTCGATGCCTTTTGTGGCATCGACGAGGATGTTTGCCATGACGAGGATTTCCTTTCACTGCGGCGGGACGGTTGCCCGCGGCGTTGTATCGATATGGAATCCCGCGCGCCGCTCGGTGTGCGCCGTGGTTGCGGTACGCTGAGCGGCGCGGCGGGGCTGAAAACAGAAAGCCACCCGCGCTTCTGGCCTGCGAAGGCGAAGGCGTGTGGCGATGTCTCTATTTCCGGCTTATTTCTAGTTTAGGGAATTGCGGAAAATAATCTGCAAAAGCTGTTGATTTTTATTTTGTTTGGAATCAATGAGTTATAAATTAGGGGCTTAGGAAGCAAAGGTTGTCAGAGCGGTTCCTTTCGGAGCAAGGATAGCAGGACTTTGTAGAGGTCCTGGTGCCTGTGATTGAAGCGAAATTCTGTTTCCTTCAAATGGAGCGGGAAGGTGTTCCGGTTGACGCCATGAAATTTGCTCAGCCGATGCTTGGCGTA
>JASHPD010000388.1 GCA_030038315.1 Acidobacteriaceae bacterium | reverse complement strand
ATTGAATTCAGCGTTGCCGAAAGCGCTTCGCCCGCCTGCATCAAATGGCGAAGATAAGCACGCGTGTAGCGCCGACAAACCATGCAGTCGCAGTTCGGATCAGGCGGATTCTGGTCCTCGGCAAACTGCTTGTTCTTGATCGTCATGCGCCCTTCGCTCGTGAACAGCAGTCCATGCCGCGCCGCCCTCGTCGGCAGCACGCAATCCATCATGTCCACGCCCATCTTCGCGTACTGCTCAATCTCGTCCGGATAGCCCACGCCCATCACATAGCGCGGTTTGTCTTTAGGCAGCAGCGGCAATACCTCGGCAATCACTTCCAGAGTCAGATCCCTCGGCTCGCCCACGCTCAGGCCTCCAATCGCATAGCCGTCAAAATCCATCTCGACCAGCCGCTCCGCGCTCTCCTCGCGAAGATCCGGATACATTCCGCCCTGCACAATACCGAAAAGACTCTGTGTGCGCCCGCCAAATCCTTCGTGCCAAGGAGCCTCATGCTGATGCGCGCGAAAATGCTCAAGCGACCGCCGCGCCCAGGCCATCGTCAGCCGCAAACTCTCCTCAGCGCGCCTGCGGTCAGCCGGATACTCCGTGCACTCGTCAAACGCCATCGCAATATCCGCGCCCAGCGCGATCTGCACATCCATCGAGTGCTCAGGCGTGAAGAAGTGGCTGCTCCCATCCAGATGCGAGCGAAACCGCACGCCTTCATCGGTAACTTTGCGCAGCTCGCTTAAAGAAAAAACCTGAAAACCGCCAGAATCCGTCAGCATCGCCCGCGGCCAACTGATGAACTGATGCAGCCCGCCCATCCGCCGAATCGGCTCATGCCCGGGGCGCAGATAAAGATGATAAGTATTGCCAAGAATGATCTGCGCGCCGAGCGACTCGACCACATCCTGCGGCACGGCCTTTACCGTTCCCGCCGTTCCCACCGGCATAAACACCGGCGTTTCCACAGTCTGGTGCGGCAGATCAATCTGCGCGCGCCGCCCGCCGTTCTCCGCGGTATTGAAGAGATGAAACTTGAGTCCCACTCTACGATTGTACGTGTCCGTCGTTGCGCCAAACACCGCTTTCGAGCGGCATCACCGCATCCTCAGCAGCAATCTTCAAGCAGGCGAGCAGCTCTGCCACGCTGCGCCCCACTCCCGGCACAATGACTTCGGGTGCAATCTCGTGCAGCGGCACCAGCACAAACGCCCGCTCCGCCAACCGCGGATGCGGCACTTGCAGTGCGGCGGACTCAATACGCGCCATGCCATAGAGAAGAATGTCCAGATCGAGCGTGCGCGGCCCGTTGGGAATCGCGTGCGAGCGGTCACGGCCAAACTCGCGCTCAATGCCGAGCAGCGCATCGAGCAGCGCGCTCGCCGTAAGCTCCGTCTCCAGCGCCACAACCGCATTCACAAACCGCGGCTGCTCCGCAAAGCCTACCGGCGCAGTGGAATAAAGCCGCGAACGCCGCACCACGCGTCCCAGCGCACTGAGCCGTTCCGCAGCGCGTGCCAGCGTCACTTCCGGCGTTCCAGCCGCGCTCGCCACATTCCCACCGAGGCCAATATAAGCAATCTCCATCGTACTTATGAGCCTACCGCGCCAGGCAGCCGGGTGCCGGGTGCCTCGGGCCCGTGTTTTCGGACCCGGGATGGAATAAGCCTCCGCTCTCATTTGCTACCATCAGATTTCGGAGAGAAATATGGATGCACTGACCAACGGCGGCCTCGGCGCGCGCCGCAATGAAGACATCGCACTCGACCTCTTGAAGTTCGTCGCCGGCATCACCGGCGCGGGCAAAGCCGCTGCTCCCTCAACCGGCTTCAATGCGCCCTCAGCGCCCAAGCCGGAGGAACACGTCACCGAGCTGCTCGCGCTCTACGGCCGCTGCCTCAAGGCCGTCGAAGGCAAGGGAGAGTAGCATCTCCGCCGGATCGAAATTGCGCGTCGCCGTCGCCGGAGCAGGAGCCTTCGGCCACAACCATCTCCGCGTCTACCGCGAGTTGGAGCAAGCAGCCGCAGGTGTTGAGCTTGCAGCCGCACTAGAGCCGGATGCAGCCCGCGCCGCCGAAACGGAGAAGCAATACGGCATTCCCGTCTTTTCCTCGATCGACGAACTGCTTCGCGCAGGCCTGAAGCTCGACGCAGCCTCTGTCGCTGTGCCCACAGTGCATCATCACGCGGTTGCCTCCGCACTGCTCGATGCCGGCCTCGATCTCCTCGTCGAAAAGCCGCTCGCTGCAAGCCTCGCAGAAGCCGACGACCTGATCGCCCTTGCCGAAAAGAAGAAAAAAATCCTTCAGCCCGGTCATCTTGAGCGCTTCAACCCTGCGGTCCTCGCCGTCGAATCGCGCCTGCACCGCCCGATGTTCTTTGAGGCGCATCGTCTCTCGGTCTTCACTCCGCGCTCGCTAGACGTGGACGTGGTTCTCGACCTGATGATCCACGATCTCGACATCGTGCTTACCTTTGCCAACTCGCCCGTGCGCGAAGTCCGCGCCGTCGGCCTGCCGATTCTCTCACCAAAGGTCGATATCGCCAACGTCCGCGTTGAATTTGAATCCGGCTGCGTGGCCAACTTCACCGCCTCGCGTGTCTCCACCGAGCGCGTCCGCAAGCTGCGTTATTTCGAGCCGCGCCAGTACGTCTCCATCGACTACGCCCGCCGTGACGTGCTTATCATCCGTGTCGATGAAAACCTGCAAGTCGGCATCGGCGCTCTTGCCGGCGGCCTCACTCCGGAAATCGCAAAGCGTCTTCCACCAGAGATCGCCTCCGCCATCGCCAGCGGCAAAATTGATCTCTCCCGCATTGATCCTGCGCAGATCGCGCAATTCGCCGCGGCCTATGGCATCGTCCTGCCCGCCGCGTCGCTCGCCGCATCTGTTTCGCCCAGCCCCAATCCCGGACTCAACTTCGTCAAGCCTGAAATCGCCGAGGGCGAGCCGCTGCGCCTCGAAATCGAATCCTTCCTCGAATCCGCACGCACGCGGAAGCAGCCGCATGTCACCGCGCATCAAGGCCGCGAAGCTCTCGCCCTCGCGCTCGAAATCCAATCCGCAATGGCCGCCCACGCCCATCGCGCCGGCCTCGGCAATTTCTTCGAGCAGGTTTAGCCGCGCATCCAGCTTAGCGTCGTCATCCTGAGCGAAGCGGGTCAAGCATTTTGTGACCTGTGGAGTCGAAGGATCTACAGTCGCTTTTCGTCCGCACACAAAATAAAGCGATTTTTAAGCAGTGTTTCTTAACCCATCCGCGCTTGACATATCCTTACCCTTCCCTTTACCGTTGCCACGCGGAGACCAGTAAACGATTTCTGCGCCTCCGAAATTCCGCCTGCCAAGAGGGGAAGGTCATGAAGAGCTTTGGAGCCTGCCTGGCTGCGGCCGCGCTTGTTTGTTTTGCGCCCGCCATTGTTGCTTCTGCACAGAACTCCGCCGGAAGCGCCGGCCAACCCGTCTATCTCAACACCAGTCTTCCGCCCGAGCAGCGCGCCGCCGATCTCGTCCATCGTATGACGCTTGAAGAGAAGGCCAGCCAGCTCGTCAACCAGGCCCGCGCCATTCCGCGTCTTCACGTTCCCTCTTACGACTGGTGGAGCGAAGCCCTGCACGGCGTCCTCTCCAACGGAACCACGGAATTCCCTGAGCCCATCGGCCTCGGCGCAACCTTCGATCCCACCGCCATTCATCAAATGGCCATCGCCATCGGCACGGAAGGCCGCATCAAGCACGAGCAGTTCGTCCGTACCAACGGCGGCCATAGCAATATCTTCCAGGGCCTCGACTTCTGGGCGCCGAATATCAACATATTTCGTGATCCGCGCTGGGGCCGCGGCCAGGAGACCTACGGCGAAGATCCGTTCCTCACCGCGCGTATGGCCGTCGCCTTCGTCAACGGAATGCAGGGCGACAATGCGAAGTATTTCCGCGTCATCGCCACGCCCAAGCACTTTGCCGTACACTCGGGGCCGGAGCCTGAGCGCCATCGCATGGACGTAACCACCAGCTTGCACGACGAGCTTGACACGTATCTGCCCGCATTCCGCGCCGCGATTGTCGAAGGCCACGCGGACTCCGTCATGTGCGCCTACAACCGCGTCAATGGCCAGCCCGCCTGCGCCAATGATTTTCTCCTCGTCGATCAGCTCCGCCAGAAATGGGGCTTCCAGGGCTACGTCGTCTCCGACTGCGATGCCGTCAACGACATCTTCGCAACGCACAACTACACACCGGGATTGCCGGAAGCCGTCGCGCTCGCGCTCAAGCACGGCATGGACAACGAGTGCGCCGATTTCTCCCAGAAGGTCAACGACGACCACGATTACAAGCCTTATCTCGACGCCGTGCAGGAAGGTCTGCTCAAGGAAAGCGACATCGACACGGCACTTATTCGCCTCTTCACCGCGCGCATGAAGCTCGGCATGTTCGATCCGCCTTCGATGGTGCCATACACAAAGATCGACGAGAGCCTGCTCAACTCGCAGCAGCACCGCGACCTCGCGCGCAAGCTCGCCGATGAGTCCATGGTGCTGCTCAAGAACGACGGCACGCTACCGCTCAAAACGTCAGGCATCAGGATCGCCCTCGTAGGCCCGCTCGCTGACCAGACCGCTGTCCTGCTCGGCAACTACAACGGCATTCCTACGCACACTGTCACCATCCTTGAAGGCATGAAGAAGGAGTTCGCCGGCGACACCATCGATTACGTCGAAGGCACGCAGTTCCTCAGCAATACCGCTGATCCCGTTCCCGCAAGCGTGCTCAGCGCCGGCGGCAAGCCCGGCGTTGCAGCCAGCTACGCAGACATGTCCACGGTGAATCTCTCCGACCGCGGCGCTAAACCCAAGGTACTCGCCACGCGCATCGAATCCACCATCGACGCCTCGCAGCCCGCGCCCACGGAAGCCAGCGGCAAGCGTCTCGCCATCGACTGGAAGGCTACGCTCACTGCTCCGGAAACCGGCGACTATAACCTTGGCCTTCACGCCAACGGCTTCTTTCGTGTCATGCTCGACGGCGCCGAAGTCGCCTCCGGCTTTGCCAATGGCACAACCGAATCGCGCCTGGGCCGCGTACATTTCGAAAAAGGCCAGACCTACGCACTCGAAGTCAGCTACGGAGAGCCCGAACATGGATCGCCCGAGGCGCAGCTCATCTGGAGCAAAGTCGATCTTGCGCCGCAGCCCGCGGCGATCGACGCCGCGAAAAATGCGGATGTTGTCGTAGCCGTCGTCGGCATCACCAGCCGCCTGGAAGGCGAAGAGATGACCGTCAACGTCCCCGGCTTCAAGGGCGGTGACCGCACCAGCCTCGACCTGCCCGGGCCCGAGGAAGATTTGATTGAAGCTCTCGCCAAAACCGGAAAGCCGCTCGTCATCGTTCTCACCAACGGCAGCGCGCTCAGCATCAACTGGGCCAGCAAGCACGCCAATGCCATCCTCGACGCATGGTATCCAGGCGAAGAAGGCGGCGCAGCCGTTGCGGAAACGCTCTCCGGCAAAAACAATCCCGCCGGCCGCCTGCCCGTGACGTTCTACACCGGAGTCGATCAGCTTCCCAGCTTTGAAAACTACTTCATGCGTGGCCGCACGTACCGCTACTTCGCCGGCAGGCCGCTCTATCCCTTCGGCTACGGCCTCAGCTACACGACGTTTTCGTATAGCGGCCTCACGCTGCCCACAAGCGCCATTCACGCCGGCGACTCGCTCGATGCCTCGGTTACTGTCACTAACACCGGCAAGGTCACCGGTGATGAAGTCGCAGAGCTTTACCTCAGCTTCCCCGACGTGAAAGGCGCGCCCATCCGCGCTCTGCGCGCCTTTGACCGCGTGCATCTTGAGCCCGGCGCAAGCACGCAGGTGCATTTCACGCTCAAGCCGCGTGACCTGAGCATGGTCACCGCGGACGGCCATATCATCGTCGCCCCCGGCAAGTATTCCGTCTCCGTTGGCGGCGGCCAGCCCGGCACCGGAGCGCCAACCGTAGCCGGAACCTTCGATATTGACGGAACGCAAACACTGCCCGAATAAAAACAGCACCACACGCAACACGAAAGGCGCTTCTCATGCGGAAGCGCCTTTCGCATTTTGCGCAGTCTTCCTGCGCAGGCGGGAACACTTTGCATCTGCGCGGTGTCTACATCAGCACAATGGTTCCGGTAGGGATGAGCGGAGTGCCGGGGTCCCCACGGACAGGTCTTCATCCGTGGGGCTCAGTGACCTGACCGCTCCAGCGCCGTCTGACGCGCGCGGGAGCGCATGTTCCCTCGCGCACATCGCCTCCACGCGGAGCCGATCTTCAGGAGGCGGCCATGTTTGAAGACGCAACCTTTGAATCGCAAGGCACAATCCACACGCGCAGCGGCAACTGGATGCTCGCCACGCTGCTCGCCAACAGCGCAATTCTTCTTGTGCTGATTCTGATTCCGCTGCTCTATCCGGATGCTCTGCCGCGCCAGTTGCAAGGCACGTTCCTCACCGCGCCGCCACCGGCCGCCGCCGCGCCGCAGTCCGCAATGCGCTCACAGATGCAGATGCAAAGTGTGCCGCGCATGATGGAAGTGCCGCTGATGAACGCACCGCGCACGCTGCATATCAACATAGCTGCTAACGATGGCCCTCCCCCAGCATCCGGCAACTGCTGCACTGACTCGATTGGCATCGGCAAAGGCAACGGCATCCCCGGCGGCGACATCTTCCGCGAATCGAATTCCACTTCTGCGCCGCACGTCAAGCTCGGCACGCCAGTGCCTATCTCAAAAGGCGTAGCCGAGGGTTTGCTTGTCGCAAAGACCATCCCCATCTATCCGCCGATCGCAAAGGCCGCAGGCATTCAAGGCGCCGTCGTTTTGCAGGCAACGATCTCGAAGACCGGCGCCATCGAAGGACTGCGCGTAGTCAGCGGTCCGGTCATGCTGCAACAGGCCGCTCTCGATGCCGTCAAAAGCTGGCATTATCGACCCTACCTGCTCAACGGCGAACCTGTTGAAGTGCAGACAACCATCAACATCATCTTTTCGCTGGGAAGATAACGGCACAGGGGAGTCAGAAAGATGGGCCCTCACGTTCCAGCTTCTAATCCATCGCAGGATGCAGTACTCGCAAGCACATTGGCCAAAATGTGGCCGCATAGGGAGCACGAATCAAGTGCAGTCACTGGTCTTTTATGCCGTTTTGGAGTGCATTTCTGGCGCCGCTTGAATGTTGAAGATATGGCGCCAGGCCGGAAGGTCCGCTTTTGTTTCTGGTGCACAAAAGTTTCCATCGACGGCATTCACTATGATCCGTAATCTTTTTATGTCCCTACCTGCAGCTTCTCGCGCGTCAACTCATTCCACGTAGCAATCGAATCCGGCATCGGCGGGCTCACGATGCCGGGCTCGATGGCCGCAAGCACCGTCTGCGGAGCCAATGTTCCATCAGGCCCGCGCAGCGCGGCCTTCACCCATCCCACAGCGGCCAGCCCTGCCGATCCGGTAAAAATCTGCTCGATATAAAACCATCGCTCATCCCAGCACACCAGCCGCGAGCTGAGCGTAAACCGCGTAAAGAGCGGCAGTGAGCGCCGGTAAGTCACCCACGCCGCGCCCACCAGCGGCGTCCACCGCGCGCGAACGATGCGCTCCAGCAGCCGCGTCCGCGCCAGCAGATGCGTCCGTCCATAATCCATCACGCTCAAGTAGCGTGCATTGTTCAAGTGCAGATTAAGGTCGATCCCATTTGGCCACACACGCATCGTGACGCAATCTTCTTCGAGCAGCCCCAGCGGCGCAAGCGGGCGCAGATGCTGCCGAATCGCCAGAGCCGGAATGCGGACAAAGTTGATGAAGTGCGACACGCCCTGCCCCTGTAAGCAGTGTAACGGCGCGAAGCAAATTGGCATCTTAGGCTCTCATCAGCGACAATCATTCCGTCATGTCCAATCCCACTCGCCGCGAGTTTCTAATGACCGCCTCCGCCGCAGCCATTGCCGCATCCACACCGCAAGCCCTCGCCGCATCGCAAACGCAGCGCATCTTCATCGGCTCCAACACGCCCGACGGCATCCTTGCCTACGACTGGAATCCCGCCACAGCAGAGCTTGCGCCGGCAGGCGTTGTTGCAGAGCTAGCCAACGTCGACTGGATTCTCTACTCGCACGACCGCCGCTTTCTTTTTGCCTCGTCAGAAGTGGACAGCTTCAACGGCAAACCTACCGGCGGAGTCGCCAGCTATCGCGTTGAAGGCAACAAGCTCACGCCAATCTCCGCGCAGAACTCCGCCGCGCGCGGCACCTGCTACATCGAGCTCGATCACACCGGCACGGTGCTCCTCTCCGCCGACTACGGTGGTGGCGGCGCAGCCGGCTTCAAAGTCCACGAAGGCAAAATCAGCCCGGCCGTCTGGATCGAGCACTACCACGGCCACGGTCCCAACAAAGACCGCCAGGAAGGCCCGCACGCGCACTCCGCCAGATTTTCGCCCGACAATCGCTTCGCCTACATCAATGATCTCGGCCTCGACCGCATCCACATCTATCGCTTCAACCCGCAAACCGCCGAGTTGACGCCCGCCGGCGCTTACCACGCGCGTCCCGGCGCGGGTCCGCGCATGTTGCACTTTCACCCCAACCGCGTCACGGCCTACTCGATCAACGAGCTCGACTCGACCGTGGACGTGCTGCACTGGAACAGCGCCGACGGAAGCCTCACGCTCGTCACGCGCATCAACCTGCTCACGCCGGAGATGACCGGCCCCACGCGCGGCTGCGACACTGTTATCACGCGCGACGGCCGTCACGTCTACTTCGCCAACCGCGACCACAATTTTCTTTACTCGTTCCATGCCAACGCGCAGACCGGCGCGCTCACGCCCATCGCCCGCACCAGCAGCGGCGGAAAAACCCCGCGCAGCTTCACGCTCGACCCCACCGAGCGCTGGATGTTAGTCGCCAATCAGGACTCGAACAATCTCGCCGTCTTCGCACGCGACGTAAAAGCCGGCGCACTCGCCAACGAAGGCAAGATCTACCAGGCAGCCGCGCCCATGCGCATCCTGTTTTAGCAATTTGTCAGTGAAAAGAGTGCGGCGTTCGACTGATGAGCGTTGTCATCCTGAGCGGAGCGCAGCGGAGTCGAAGGATCTGCAGTTGTTTTTAGCCTGCACTGGCAATATAGTGGGTGCCCCACGTCCGTGTGTTCGGACGTGGGATGGATTAAATCCCCTGCAGCGCCGCCGCAAGCCCCGCATGTTTTACGCCGCTCTGCGTATGCGTCTTCTCTGCGGAAACACTGGTCATCTCCCACGCCGAGCGATCCTTCAGCAGCCGCGAAACCAGCGCCGTGTGCATCGCGTGCCCCGCGCGCTCCGCCACCACGCGCCCCTCGATGCGTCGCCCCGTCAACGCCAGGTCGCCAATCAGGTCGAGAACCTTGTGCCGCACAAACTCATCGGGAAAACGCAGCGGCCCATTCAACGGCCCTTGATCTCCCAGCACAATCGCATTCTCCTCGCTCGCCCCGCGAATCAGCCCCATATTGCGCAGCTTCTGCTCATCGGCCTTGTAGCCAAAGGTCCGTGCCGGCGCAATCGTCACGCCGTAAGTCTCCGCAGCCAGATCGACCGAAGCATACTGCTTCCCAATCGGCACCGGGAAATCAATCGCGTACTCAATCGAGTAACCCTCGTCCTTATCGGAATGCGGATAGACGCCGATGAACTTGTCCCCCTCGCGCACCTCCACCGGCTTCAAAATGCGCATATACTCGCGCCGCCGCCGCTGCGTCTTGATGCCCGCGCGCTCAAACGCTTCCACATAAGGCAGCGCGCTGCCGTCCAGAATCGGCAGCTCCAGGTTGTCCAGCTCGACGATCACGTTATCGACCGCCATCCCGATCAGCGCCGAAAGCAGATGCTCGGTAGTCGAGATCAGCACGCTCTGCCGCATCAGGCTCGTCGCATAGCTCACCCTGGCCACATTGCGCCCAATCGCGGGAATCTCAAAGTTGTCGAGGTCCGTGCGGCGGAAGACAATCCCCGATCCGGCCGGCGCGGGCAGCAGCCGCATCGTCACCGGCGCGCCCGAGTGCAAACCCACTCCGGCAAACTCCAGCGGCGCTGCAATCGTCTGTTCCAAGTGCGCTCGTTGCGGCAAAATCTACTGCTCCAAACCGGGAAAGAAATACACTCCTGATAGTCTTGTCGGAGGAGTGCAAGTGTCAGATTAGACGGAATTTTAGAAACCGTTGTGTGGTAATTTTGCCACACTGCGTGGTTTTCTTATGCCTTTTCCGCACAAAAATTTCCACCCGGAAATGAAATTAACCGTTTTAGAATCTGTAAAATCGCAAGAGACGCCCACAAGGGAACCTGAATCCGCAGCAAAAAGGCGCGCACCCCAATGATTACCCCACCGCCAGTCAAATCCAGCACAGAGATCAGCTCTGAAGTCCCCATGCGCGCTTTGTTGGCCGGCGCGCGCCGCAAAGAGTCAGCGCTCATCGCACTCGCCGAAAAGCTGGTCTGCATCGAATCCCCCTCCGACACCAAATCCGCCGTAGACACCTGCAGCCAGTTGGCCATCGAACACGCCCGCTCGCTCGGCGCTCGCGTCAAGCTCCACAAGCAGCGCGCCCACGGCGACATCCTTGAGCTGAGATTCGGAAAACGCTCGCCTTCCGCGCCAAAAAGCAATCAGGAGCGCACTCTGCTTCTCGGCCACATTGACACCGTGTGGCCCGTCGGCACGCTAAAAACCATGCCGTGCCGCATCGCGCCCGACGCATCCGGCCAATCGCGTTTGTGGGGCCCCGGCACGCTCGACATGAAGGTCGGCATAGCTATGGCCTTCACCGCGATAGAAATAGTCCAGGAAGCTGAGCTACTCAACAGGGAAGTGATTCTTCTTCTCAACACCGACGAAGAGATCGGCAGCCATGTCTCGCGCCCCATCACAGAAAAGCTCGCGCAGGAGTCGAGCGCCGTCTACGTCCTCGAACCAGCGCAAAACCTAGTGAATAAGCAAGCCGCCTACAAAACCGCCCGCAAAGGCACCGGCAACTGGCGCATCGCGGTAAAAGGAATCTCCGCCCACGCCGGCGTCGATTTCGAAAAAGGCGCCAACGCCCTCATCGAGCTCTCACGCCTCATCCCCATCGTCAGCAGTTGGACCAACCTCGCGCGAGGCCTCACCGTTTCGGTTAACGTAGCCGCTGCCGGAGCAAAAACCAACGTCATCCCCGCCGAAGCCTGGGCCGAAGTAGACGTGCGCCTCGCTCGCGCCGCTGACGGTCCCCGCATCGCCAAGAAATTCGCTGCCCTCAAGCCCGCCGCCTCTAGGCAAATGGACAAGCGCTGCCAGCTAACCATAACCGGCGGCGTCAACCGCCCGCCCATGGAGCGCACCAAAGGCACCGTCGCCCTGTATCAAAAAGCCCGCACACTAGCCTCAGAGCTGGGCATCGAGTTACAAGAAGCCTCCACCGGCGGCGCTTCCGACGGCAACTTCACCTCAGCCTTAGGCATTGCCACGCTAGACGGCATGGGCGCAGTAGGCGAAGGCGCTCACGCCTCGCACGAGTCCGTCCTGATCGAGCACTTAGCCCCGCGCACAGCGCTTCTCGCAGGAATGTTAGCCGGGTAGGCCGGGGATTTATCCCCGGCAATATCCACGCTCTCTCGCAAAAGCTGTGTCATCCTGAACATAGCCGTTGTTCAGGCGGAGTGAAGGATCTGCGGTTGCTTTTCGGCGGTGCTCCCCAAATCCTCGATGCTCCAGCTCCGAACAGACAGCCTCGGCGCATTCACCAGGTTTTCTCCACTCATGGAATAGCATGGAATTCCGAGGTGAACCATGCGTTTGCAGGGAAAAACCGCCGTCGTCACAGGAGCAGCAACGGGAATCGGCCAGGCGATAGCAGTCGCGTTTGCCCAGGCCGGCGCAGCCGTAGTGGTGGATTATGTCGGCGACACCAACGCCCCGCAAGACACAATCTCCAAGATTGACGCAATAGGCGGCAAATCCCGCGCCATCGCAGCGGACATCTCCAAGCCCGACCAGGTAAACGCCCTCATCCAGCAAACGGTAGCCGCCTTCGGCAAACTCGATATCTTCGTAAACAATGCCGGAATCGAAAAGAAGTTCGCTTTCGTCGATTACCCACTCGAAGAATGGCAGAAGATCATGGCGGTCAATCTCACCGGCCCGTTCCTGTGCGCCCAGGCCGCGGCAAAACAGATGATCGCGCAAGGCCACGGTGGCCGCATCCTCAACATCTCTTCCATCCACGAAGATCTCCCCATGCCCACCAACGCTCCCTATTGCGCATCCAAGGGCGGCCTCCGCATGTTGATGCGCACCATCGCCGTCGAGCTCGCTCCCCATCAAATCACCGTGAACAACATCGGCCCCGGCGCCATCTACACTCCAATCGACAAAGATGTAGAGAGCGACCCGAAACTGAACAGCCAGATACTGGCAGAAATCCCCATGGGCCGCTGGGGCAAGCCGGAAGAGGTAGCGCAACTGGCAGTGTATCTAGCCTCGGAGGACGCCGCCTACGTAACAGGTAGCACGCATTTCATCGACGGCGGAATGCTGCGCAACGCCGGGAGCCTCTAAAGAATATGGACACCTACGTTCGAACTACGCCGGAGGCTCCCGGCACTTGGTCCTCATCCATGGCCTTGCTAACCGGAATGTTCGCAGGCTAAGCCGGAGGCTCCGCAGACTCATTTTCAAGCAGAGAGCGAATATCCCGCTTTCCGTGAAGAACACGTACGATCCGAAGTGTTTTTCCAGCGATGAGGTAGTAAACGCGGATGGCTGGAAAGCCATGCACCGGCCAGGAACGAAGCCCATCCAGAGCCGGATTAGAAAAGGTTCTCGGACTTCCAATCCCCGGGTGCTCGCACAACTGCCGGATTGTCTCCTGCACAGCTTCGAGAAACCTCGCGGCAACTTCCTCGGCTTCCTCTTCCAGTAGGTAGTAGCGATACTGGCGCAGGATGTCTTCCCGGGCAGCGGGCCGAACTGCGGCCTTCACCTGTTTTTCCGCGCCTTGCTAGTTTTCCGTGCTTCCCTGTGCCTGGCCAGAATCGTACCGGCATCCGCCTTCAGTTCCTTCCAGAAAGCCGGTGT
>JASHPD010000387.1 GCA_030038315.1 Acidobacteriaceae bacterium | reverse complement strand
GCCCGGAACGTCGCGGTTGCGGCAAACAAGCAGATTCCCTTCAAGTGGCGCTTCCACATCGATGCCGTCGAACTCGAGCAGCCGAGGCTGCGCACCGTGAATCACCGTCGCCGTCGCGTGCGTGGTTCCTGTCGCCGAGCGCAGCTCGACGGCCAGCAATGTCGCCGCGCCGCCGCGCGATGAGAATTGGCCTTGGGCCTGCTTGTCCTCATGCACGCGAATCCCGCGCTCCGAAGCCACAGCCGCAGCATTGATGCGGTTCACATTCTCAAGCCCCTGCAGCAATCCGGCAATCGCCGCATTGCGCACAAGCTCCGTCTTGGCCTCAGCCAGCGTGCCGCCATAGATCAGGTCGATCGACTCAATCCCATCCTTATTCGTCTGCGCCAGAAACGCGCCAAGACGACCGGCGAGATCAATATACGGCCGCAGCACCACGTATTCTTCATGGCTCAGCGAAGGCAGATTCACCGCATTCTGCACCACGCCCAGCTTCAGATACTCCGTCACCTGCCGCGCAATCTGAATGCCCACGGCCTCCTGCGCTTCCGCGGTCGAGCCCGCAATATGCGGCGTCAGAATCACATTGTCCAGGCCAAAGTAAGGCGACTCCTTCGGCGGCTCAACGGTAAACACATCGAGCGCCGCTCCGCCAACATGCCCGCTCTTGATCGAGTCCACCAGCGCAGCATCTTCAATCAGCTCGCCGCGCGCACAGTTGATAATGCGCACGCCCTTCTTCATCGCAGCCAGCGTCTTTGCATTGATGATATTCGCCGTCTGCGGCGTCAACCCCACATGCAGCGTCAGGTAATCCGACTTCGCAAAGAGCTCTTCCAGCGAAACCAGCGTAATGCCGTTCTCACGCGCTACAGCCGCGGAAACAAACGGGTCCGAGCCAATGATCTCGACGCCAAATCCCTTAGCCCGCTTCGCAACCTCAAGCCCAATGCGCCCCAGCCCAAGAATGCCCAGCGTCTTGCCGCGCAGCTCCGTGCCCTGCAGATTCTTCTTCTCCCATTTGCCCGCGTGCATGGTTGCGTTAGCAACCGGCAGCTTGCGCGCCAGCGCCAGCATCTGGCCAATCGCCAGCTCCGCCACGGCAATCGCATTCGCGCCCGGCGTATTCATCACCACAATGCCGCGCCGCGTCGCCGCATCGGCGTCGATGTTGTCCACGCCCACGCCCGCGCGGCCAATCACGCGCAGCTTCGGCGCATGGGACATCAATTCGTCCGTAGCCTGCACCGCCGAGCGCACCACCAGCGCATCCGCATCCTTGAGCGCCGCGGGCAAGCCGTCAGGCAGCTTGTCGTGCGTCAGCACTTCCCATCCCGGCTCGGCCGCAAACACCGCCAATGTCGCCGGGGAAACTTTCTCCGCCAATACAATCTTCATCGTTTCTCCCTTAAAACCGAGTCTGTTCTGCTCTTGCGCGTTCTCGTAGTCGTCAAAGCGAATACCTTCCTTTTCGCAAAGAAGGTCAAACATCCGCACAACCGATGCCTGCGGCTTGCCCTCGCCGCGCTCATACTTCCAGATCGAGTTCGGATGCACGCCCAGCCGCTCCGCCATCTGGTACTGGAAGAGATCAAGCTGCTTGCGCGCCAGCACGAGTTTTTCGCCAAACGTAAGTTCTGCCATAATCGCCGTTCTCAAGCCTTCATCGAAGTTTGCAGGGGTACAGGGAACAGGGTGCAGGGTACACACAAAAGCTGATTCCTGTACCCGGCCCCCTGTACCCCGTACCCTGTTCCGCTACTTCGCCGCTTCCGCGAAGATCTTCTGCGCCACCGCCACAGCCTGCCCATACTCAACAGGCAGCCCCAGCGTGTCCTTCGCAATATGCTCGGCCGCACCCAGAAACGCCACCGTATCGAGATAGTCGAAGTAGCCCAGGTGCGCCACGCGGAAGATCTTGCCCTGCATCGTGCCCTGGCCGTTCGCCGTAACCAGCTTGAACTTCGTCTTGAGCGCCTTCACCACGGCGCCCGAGTCCATCCCTTCCGGCACAGCCACGGCAGTAGCGGCCGCGCTCGGCGAATCCGGCGCAAACAGCGTGAAGCCCAGCGCCTTCAAGCCTTCGCGCGTAGCCTTCGCATTCACCTGCGCGTTGTGGATGAGCGCAATGCGGCCCTTTTCAAGATCGCCGTCCGCCTGGCTCGCAATGTAATCGAGCGCCGCGCCGAGACCCGCCACCAGCGCAACCGCCGGCGTGTAAGCGCTCTCGCCCTTCACGGCGTTCTTCCGCTCCTTGCGCAGGTCGAAGTAGTAGCGCGGATTCTTCGCCGTCTCCATCGCCTTCCACGCCTTCTCGCTGACGGAAAGATACGCAAGCCCCGGCGGAATCATCACCGCCTTCTGCGAGCCGCCAATCACGATATCCACGCCCCATCCGTCCACATCGATCGTCTGCGTGCCCAGCCCGGTAATCGCGTCCACGACCAGCAGCGTGTTCGTGCCCTTCAGCAGCTTCGCCACACCTTCCACGTCGTGGCTCACCGTCGTCGAAGTCTCCGAAGCCTGCATGTAGACAGCCTTATGCTCCGGCTTCAGCGCGGCCTTAATGTCTTCGAGCTTGAAGGTCTGCCCATAGGGAGCCTCAAGCACATCCGGCACGCAGCCGAAAGCCTTGGCCAGATCCACCCAGCGCTCGCCAAACTTTCCGGCGGTAAGCACAAGCACCTTGTCGCCGGGCGAGGTCAGATTCGAGACCGCAGCCTCCATCGCGCCCGTACCCGAGCTCGAAAGCAGCAGCACGTCATTCTGCGTGCCCACAAAGGTCTTCAACTGCCCCAGCACCTTCGAGAACAACGCCTTGAACTCCGGCGTACGGTGGTGAATATCCGCCGCAGCCATGGCAAACTGCGCCGCCGGCAACAGGGGAGTGGGACCAGGAGTGTACAACCGCGTCTTCCGAATCATCTTTTTCCCTCGCTTTGGATCAGCCATCCGGCTAATCAACGATCACAGAATACACAAAAATGTGAAAAATGTGAATTATGACCTGTGAAATTTTTTTCTGCCGACCCCGAAACCAGCTCCAAACAGAACAATTTGCACATTCTGCCCCACCTCATACAATGTGGCGCATGATGCGCCGCGCCTCTTTTTTCATCCTTATTTTCTGCGGACTTGCATTCGCCATCCCGGCCTCCGGCGAGCATTTGCTCTCGCCCTGGGATTGGGCCAAGGTCGTTGCAACGGATGCGCCGTACGACTGCCCTGCGCCGCCCGTATTCAGCAGGACGCTGAACGTGGATGGGGTTTACATAGACAAGAAATACTCCATCATCGACGAAAAGTTGCAGGCGCTCGCCAATAAGGAGTCCGCTGGGCCGACCGATCTTGGCCAATACGCCGGCCTTGCCGCCGATGCGTGGTTGAGCAAGGGCAGCCGCGCGGCTGCCGCGTGCGTCTACTCGCTTCTCACTGCCGCCGCCAGGGCCGATGCGTGGGATGACAAGATGGCGAAGAACAACAGCGTCTACATGCAGAACTGGCTGCTGAGCGGAACTGCGCTCGCCTATCTC
>JASHPD010000386.1 GCA_030038315.1 Acidobacteriaceae bacterium | reverse complement strand
TCTACGCCACGGCCATTGAAGACGGCGCGAAGCCGGACGACATCATCCTCGACACGCCGGTGAGCTACGGCGGCTGGGCCCCGCACGACTACGAGAACAACTTCAAGGGCGCCATGACGCTCACCGCCGCGCTGGCCGATTCGCGCAACGTCCCCGCGGTCAAGCTGGCCGCGCGCTTCGGTATCCGCAACGTCATCGCCATGGCCCACCGCTTCGGCGTCTCTGAGAACATCCCGGCCTATCTCCCCATCGCGCTCGGCGCGGCAGGCATCACGCTCGAGGAGCAGGTCGCATCCTATTCGGTCTTCCCCAACGACGGCGTCCGCGTCGCTCCGCGCTACATCCGCCGCGTCACCAACCCCGACGGCATCACGCTCTGGGAAGACCCGCCGGCCATCCGGCAGGTCATCAGCCAGCGCACCGCGCGCACCATGGTCCAGATGCTCGAAGCCGTGACCAGCTACGGCACCGCGGCGGAAGCCTCGCAGTTGAACCATCCCGTCGCCGGCAAGACCGGCACCACCAGCAACTTCACCGACGCATGGTTCCTCGGCTTCACGCCTTCGGTCACCTGCGGCGTCTGGGTCGGCTACGACAACGAGCAATCCCTCGGCGACAAGGAAACCGGCGCCCGCGCCGCGCTGCCCATCTGGATGACGCTGATGAAGCAGGCCATCCAGGGCCACGAAGACGAAAAATTCCCCGCCGACGAGCCGCGCCAGAACCCCTACCAGCCGCAGTGGACCACCGCGATCACCGCGCCGCCCGCCGCGCCCACGCTGACCGCGCAAAACGCAGCACCGCGCGTGATCCCCGCGAACACCGCAAGCGCAGCCGCGCCCAGGCCATTCGATTCCAGGCCGCTCGAATCGCGCACAACCGCGCCGCATTCACCGCAGCCCTCCGCAAAGCGCACGCCGCCGGCCTTCCTGCGCAAAAAGCCCCCGCCGGTCATCAGCCCAGCCACAGCCGACAAGCTCGATTCAATGATTAACTGATGCGAAACAGGCCGGAACTCAACTGAAAATGCCGGGTGCCCCATGTCTCCCGGTTTTGGAGACATGGGATCGCAAGACCTTTAAGAAAACAACGCGGAACTCAGCCCAAAATACCGCTTCGCCCGCGCCACATCGCGCCCAATCTGCGCCTTCAGCGCCTCCACGTCAGGAAAGCGAATCTCCGCGCGCAGCCGCAGCAGAAACTCCAGCTCCAGCCGCGCGTCTTCACCCAGCTCCATCGGCTCAAAGTCCAGCAGGTGCGTCTCCACGCTGAATCCCGCGCCCTCGAACGTAGGCCGGTCGCCCACATTCGTCACGCCCTGAAAACAGCGCTCGCCAACCGTCAGCCGCGAAACATAAACCCCAAACGCCGGCAGCAATCCCTCATACGCCGCAAGGTTCACCGTAGGCACCAGCAGCCGCGCGCCCACGCCGCGCCCGCGCACCTGCCCCGAGCGCACCACAAACGGCCGTCCCAGCATCCACCGCGCGCGCTTCATATCGCCCGCGGCCACAAGCTCCCGCACCGCCGAGCTTGAAACCTCCAGCCCGCGCACGCGCACCGGCTCATGCACCGTAAGCGTAAAGCCGAATTCTTTGCCAAACTCCGCAAGCTCGCGCACGCCGGCCTGCGCGCGATGGCCAAACCGGAAATTCCCGCCCTCATGCAGCGCGCGCACCTTCACCGCACGCGCCAGCACCCGCTCCACAAACTCCCGCGCGGAGAGATGCGCCAGCGCCGCATCAAAACGCAGCACCACAACCGCATCCACGCCCGTTCCGGCGAGCAGCTTCAACCGCTCTTCCTCGGGAGTAATCAGCTTCGGCGCCTCAGCAGGCCGCAAAAACTGCTCCGGGTGCGGATCAAAGGTAATCGCAACCGCGCGCAGTCCGCGCGCGCGCGCCTCTTTCACTGCCGCCGCAAGAATCCTGCGATGCCCCAGATGCACGCCGTCAAAATTGCCGATCGTCGCAGCCGACGGCCCGAAATCCACAGGGATCTCTTCGAGCGAGCGATAGACAGAAACCATCACTCCCCCGTCCCGCCCGGATTCGCGCCCCGATTCGCGCCCAGGTTCACGGCAAATTCCAGCCCATCATAGGCCAGCGCCACGCCTTCGGGCAGCATCCGGTTCGTCGCCTCATGCCCCAGCTCGTGCGCAATGTGCGTCAGCCACGTCTGCCGCGCGCCAATCCGCTTCGCCCACGCAACCGCCTGCTCCACGTTCGCATGGCTCGGATGCGGCTCATGCCGCAGGCTCGGCAACACCAGCGTCTTCAGCCCTTCCAGCAGCGCAAAGCTCGACTCGGGAATCGCGCTCACATCGGTCAGATACGCCGCATCCCCAAAGCGAAATCCCGAAATCGGCAGCTCCCCGTGCATCACCGGCACGCGAACGAACTCGGCCTGATGCACACGGATGCGATCGGTAAGCGGGCGCAGCTCCACCCGCGCGCGGTTCGGGTAGGTCGCGCTCGGCGCAAAGGTGTAGTCGTAAATCCGTTTCAGCGTCTCCGTCGTCTCTTCATCGGCGTAAAGCGGAATTGACCCGCCCGCGCGAAAGGCCGCATAGCTCAGCGGCCGCAAATCGTCCATGCCGAGAATGTGATCCGCATGAGCGTGCGTATACAGCACCGCATCCACGCCCCGGATGCCGCGCCGCAGCGCCTGCTGCCGGAAATCCGGCCCGGTGTCGATCACCACCGTCCGCTCGCGCCCCTCAGCCATCCACTGCACAGCCACCGAAGGCCGCAGCCGCTTGTCGCGCGGATTCACCGAGGCGCACACCGCGCACGAGCAGCCCAGCGTAGGAACGCCCATCGAAGTGCCCGTGCCGAGAAATGTCAGCCGTCCCTGCATTTAGTTTTTTGCCTGCGGCGGCGGCGCTTGCAGGGTAATCATGTTTGTCAGCTCCAGGAAGGCCATGCGCGTCTCAAAGAGCACCGTCTGCAACATGCTGTCTTCCTGCGCCGTCAGGTTGCCCTTCGTCTTTTCCGCCAGAATGCCGAGCAGGTCGATCGTCTGCCGCGCTCCCAGAATATCCACCCGCGGCCGCTCGCCCTCGCGCGTCCCCGCGCCCATCTGGATCATCGCCGAGAGATAAAGCTGCTGCACAAGATTCTCAAAGGCCACCGGCGGCTGCGGCCCCGCGCCGGGATTCTGCGCGCGGACCAGGTCTTCGAGCCGTTCCGCCGAAGCGTCATAAGCCGACTTCTGCTCGCGGCTCTCTTCCGCCGTCGGCGCCTGCGGCATCGCGAAACCGTCTTCTTCCGTCGCGGCTGCGGGCGGAGCCGTTTCCGGCGCGGGCTCGGAGGTGACAAGGCGCGGCCCGGGCTGCGAAACCGGCGGCGCATCAGGCTTCGTTTCTGCCTGCTGGTTCTGCGCTGCGGCGCTCTCGCCGGCCTCTTCTTCGAGCTTCCGTTTGCGGCGGTCAATCACTTCAAATTTGGGGGTATCGCTCATAACCTTCCATTTCCATTCCAGCAAAAATCACAAAACCGGCGGCGCGGAAAGAATCTTCGCCGTGCCCGCGCCTTCGGCAGTCGCATAGTTCAGCGGCAAATTGCGCGCCTCAGCCTCCGCGCGCAGCATCGCCAGCGCAAACTTCCGCTCGCCCTTCGGCAACGGCAGCGCGGCCGCGGAAGTAAAAGCGCCCACGGAGCCGTCGTCCAGCGTCAGCTCCGTTCCCGCCGCCGGCAGCGGCCCATCCAGCTCCACCTGCCGCAGATGCCGGTGCACATTGCCGCGCGAGCGGATGCGCTCCACAATCTCCTGCCCCAGATAGCAGCCTTTGTGGAAGTGCAGCGCGCGCATCTGGCTCGTCTCCTGCGGCAGGTCGCGCTCGGCAATGTCGATGCCATACGCCGGAATCCCCTCCGCAATCCGAAAAGCCTCCAGTGCCGCCGCGCCAACAGCCGTCGCGCCCGCGGCGGTGAGGCGATCCCAAAGCTGCGTGATGGAGTCCACGGTGCCCCACAACGCGTAGTGCTCCGCCAGCACGCCATACCTGCGGAAGATACGCAGATCGAGACCGCTGGCCTTATCCTTGGCCTGCGTGAGAGGCTCGGCAGGGGGTGGAATGCCGATGCTTTGAAGCGCCTCGCCCGCCTTCGGCCCGCTCAACCCGAGCGCCGTCACGCCCTCCACCGGCGCCAGCTCCACATCGTCCATGATGATGAAGCGGTCGAAATGCGCCATCAGCTTCTCATGCTGATCGGCAGAGATCTCCAGGCTCAGGTGGTCGTCAAAACGCCATGTCGTTACGTCGCCCTGAATCCGCCCCTGCGCATTGAGCACCAGGTTCCATGCGCCGCCCTGCGCGGGCAGGTCGTTCACGGTGTTGGTGACCATCCCGCTGAGCCAGCGGAAGCGATCCTCGCCGCGCACCCGCACGCCGCGCAGCCATCCCAGATCATGCACCGCCGCGCCGGAGGCGAGCGCGGCTGTTTCCGCCTCCGGCGCGTCCAACTGGGCAGGAGTCAGAACGCCCCGATACGCAGTACGTTGCGCCGCATCAAGATGCGCGGCCATCGGAGTGGTAGGAAGCGTAGCGGTAAGTGCGGTTTCCATCATCTCAGTGGCCTTATCCGGCGATTCCAGCGGCGGCAAGCGGATTTTTCCGCGTATTTCCACCGGAACCGTAACACTTGATTATAGCCTTGGTAGAGAGAACGAGTTTATCGCGGGGCCACGACGGGAGAGTGCATGAACAGCCAATTTCAAGCGCGATGGACGAGGCGCATCGGCCTCTGGACGGCACTTTTCACCCTCGGCGCAACACTCTGCGCAACTTCCTGTCTCGCCCGGCAGGCTCCCGCGGCCCAGAACCCGCAGCAGGGCCCGCAGCAAAACCCGCCGCAAAGCGCGGAAAAGCCCAAAGCTGAAACCCACATCACCCCCGAGCAGGCCAAACAGCTCTTCGCGCTCGTTGATCAGTTGATGAAATTCTCCTCCGGCGAGACCGGCCTGCCTATCAAGGCCGAGGTCAAGCGCAAGCTCACCAGCCGGGCTGAGGTGGAAAGTTATCTCCGCGCCAGATTCAACGACGACCAGGACGCCAGGCGGCTCCAGGAAGGCGAGATTGTCCTCAAAAAATTCGGCCTCCTCGACCACGACTTCCAGCTCAAGCCATTCCTGCTTGCGCTGCTCAAGGAGCAGATCGAAGCCTACTACGACTCGAAGACCAAAACCGTCTACATGCTCGACTGGATCGATCCCGACGAGCAGAAGCCCGTCCTGGCCCACGAACTCACCCACGCCCTGCAGGACCAGCACGTCGATCTCGAAAAATGGAGCAACCAGACTCCCGACGAGGTCTCGCACACCGCCTCCGAGGACATCGATCACATCGCCAAAGACGAGATCGACACCGCCCGCGACGCCATCGTCGAGGGCCAGGCCACGGCCGTCATGATCGACAACGAGCTCAAGCCTCTCGGCAAGAGCCTGCTCAAAAACCCCGAGGTCGTCGATTTCATCCAGGACCAGATGGTGGCCGGCGACGACTCGCCCGTCATGGCCCGCGCGCCGCTCCTGCTCTCCGAGTCGCTCATCTTCCCCTACCGCGACGGCCTCAGCTTCGAGCAGGCCCTCTGGATGGATAAAGGCCGCGATGCCGCCTTCGCCGGCGCGCTCGACCATCCGCCCACCTCCACCTGGGAGATCCTCAACCCGCGCTATTACGAGCGCGGCCGCATCCCGCCCGTCCCGATCATGCCCGACATTCACCCGCTCGTGGACGCCACGTATCGCCCTTACGACATCGGCCAGGTCGGCCAGCTCGATGTTTATATCCTCACCAAGCTCTTTGGCGGCGAGAACGCCGCGCGCGACCTCACGCCCGCCTGGGACGGCGGCATCTACTGGGCCGGCCAGCGCCTCAGCGCCAAAACGCCGGAAGAGCAGGCCAGCACCAGGTCCATCTCGCTTTTCTATCTCTCCGCGTGGAAGAGCGCTGAATCGGCCCAGTCCTTCGCGCAGCTCTACGCCAACTCGCTCGGCCGCAAATACTCCGGCCTGCGCCCGGACACCAGCGCCGCGCCGCCCGCCGACGCTCCCGCCGGCGAAACCGAGCAGGTCTACGCCACGGATGAAGGCCCCGTCGTCATCACCACGCGCGGCAAGCTCGTCTTCGTCTCCGAGAGCTTCGACCTCCCGCTGGCCCGCAAGCTCACCGAGCTGATCCTCGACGCGCAAGGCACCGGCGAAACAAGACTCGCCCGCGCCGTGCCTCTTACGAACCCATCCACGCAGCCCGCGTCAAATCTCCCCACACTAAGCGGCGGCCTCGTGCATTTCTTCAGCGACTGCGGCGTAATGAAGACCGCCGTCCGCGCCTCCATGCTGTCCGCACACTAACAACCCGGGTGGGCGAGGCCTTCAGGCGCCCGAACGTCAGCGGCTGGGATGTTGTTGTGGATGAGCAAGCGTCTGAATCTGGCCCTCTGCTGCCAGGTCCCATCGAATTTGTAAGGGGGTCTTGTCACGATATGCACCGACGTGCACATGGGGATTCTTGGCCGGTCCGTTGTTTCCATCCAGGGCCACGACTTGTCCCACCTTAACGTGATCGCCCGGATGGACTTTTATGTCGTCAAGGTGTGCGTATACCACCACGACTCCATCCGCTCTCCTGAATTTGATGTAACCAGGAGGAGGTTGCCCCGGTGTACCCGGAGTGTTGGTTACGTGGTTGGTCGCGACCTCGAGGACGACTCCATCGAAGGGAGCATGGACCTCGACATGCCAGCCATACCAATCTTCGTTTGTAGCGCCGTCTGTCCTATAAAACCGCATGAATCCCTTGGACGCCCCTATACCGCCCAACACAAGGCAATCCGACCCAAGTGCGTCGCCGAGATCCTTTAGTTCACCATCCACATGTTCCGTACACGCAAATCGCTGGTAGAACAGAGGAGCAATCTCTATCGCTTCAATTGGCGCGCTGCTCACAGCTTGACCGAGCGCCGGTACAGCGACCGCGATCGAGGTCATCATAAGGATTCGCCTGAATGTTCGAAGAGATTTGTACATTAGCGTATGAATTTAGCAGGTTATACAACGCTCGATTAAGCAAAATTTCACCTCACCTAATCCTTCGCCTTCAAATACTCATCCAGCAGCACCGCCACCAGCGCCGCCGTGGGCACGGAAACCAGCGCGCCCACAATCCCCGCCAGCGCCGTGCCGATCAGCAGCGCAACCAGAATCGCCAATCCCGGCAGCCCCACGCTCGACCGCATAATCCGCGGCGTAAGGTACGAATTCTCCACCTGCACGTAGATCAGGTAAAAGACCGCCACGCCAATCACGCGTCCCCACGAATCCACCGCCGCGGCCAGCAGCGAAAGCCCCACCGAAACCGCCGCGCCCAGCACCGGCACAATGTTCAGCAGCCCATTCAGCACGCCCAGCGCGTAGGCGTAGCGCACCCCCAGCAGCGAGTAAACAATCGTGCTCGTCACGCCGAAGATCAGCATCAGGCTCAACTGTCCCAGCAGCCAGCGCCCCATGCGCAGTTGCGCGCGCCTCAGCGCCCCATCCAGCCGCGCCCGCTGTGCCGCGGGAAAGAACGACAGCGCCCACTGGTAAGCCGTGTCGCCCTCCAGCGTGAAGTAAACGGTGAGAATAATTCCCATCGCCAGCGTAAAGACCGTGCTCGCCCAGTTCTTCAGCGAGAGAAACAGAAACGTGGCGCTCTGCCCGATCGCCCCCTGCAACTGCGAGAGCAGATCCGAAACATTCACCCTGTCGGCAAAGGGAATCCGGTGAATCTGCGCAAGAATGGCCGGCATCCGGTTCGGCAGATCCAGTGCAAAGGCGTGCAGGTCGGTAATCACCGGCGGCAGCGCGAAGAAGCCGAAGGCCACAAGCCCCGCCAGCATCAGCAGCAGAAGAATAAAAATCGCCGACTGCTTGAAAGGCCGCCAGCCGCGAATGCTCAGCCGCGAGACGAACTCCACCACCGGCCGCAGCACCACCGCAAACAGCGCGCTCACATAGAGCAGCAGCAGCTCCGCGCGCACCAGCCACGCCACATAGCAGGCCAGCGCCAGCGCAAATGCGAAAAGAACAGCGCCGCGCAGCGTGCGCCCAGTCTCATTCATGCGGCCAATCCTGTGAAAACTATATATCTGCTCCCGAAAACGCACCCCAGCAGCGTATCCGGCCCGCTGACCTGCTAACCCGCCATCGCGCGTAGCGCGGCTGACTCGCTAAAAACAGGAAATCTAACTTCCTTCCGCCTTTCCGAGTCTCGATGGCATAGGACAGATCCGCTCAAAGAAATCAGGCATAGAGTTCCCGGTCCTATCGCAACCTCACTGCCCGCCCAAAATCGAGCCCACAATGCCGCCGATCACGCCGCCCGTTGCCGTCGCCGGCAGCTCGCGCCCCGCATCGCGCGGCAGATAAGCCTCGATCGCATGAGCCAGCCGCGAGAGCGGAAGCGTCTGCAGCCAAACCGTGCCGGGACCCATCAGCTCGGCCAGAAAAATCCCATCGCCGCCGAAGATCGCATTCTTGATCCCGCGCACCATCGTGATCTGGAACGAGACCGAAGCCATGAACGCGCCCACATGCCCCGGATGCACGCGCAGAACCTCGCCCGGCGCAAGGTCTTTGCGAATCAGCTCGCCGGAAAGCTCGATCCACGCCGTTCCCAGCCCGCCCACACGCTGCAAGATGAATCCATCCCCGCCGAAAATCCCCGCTCCCAGCGATTGCTGGAAACCGACGTTCAGCGTAACCTGCGGCGTGGCGCACAAAAACCCATGCCGATGCACCATGTACTCATAGCCGTTGCCCACCTGCATGGGAACAATGTGCCCCGGCGCGCGCGTGGCAAAGGCAACCTCGCCCGGATACTGAAAGGCGCGGTACTCGGTCATAAACAGGCTGCCGCCCGAGGCCATGCGTTTGAGCGCGCCGAAGAACCCTCCTCCGCCGCCCATCTGCGTGTGCGTCGTCATCTGGATCGACTGCGTCATCCACGACAGTTCTCCGCTCTCCGAAAAAACGCTCTCATTCGGGTCAAGCTGAATCTCCAGGACCGGCATCGTGGTCCCCTGAATCCGTGACTGCATAAGCCGCTGGCCTCCTCGTTCTAAATCCGGGCTGCGTTCAGTGTACGCGTCCCGCACACTGCCGCTATGGCAGACATACGTACGGCGCCCCGGCAAAAGTTCCCTGCAACGATCTCAAAATGTTGTCGTTATGCGGCTTGCAATCCGCGCGTGTTCGAGTCACCATAAGGAGGAGGGGAGTTTTTATGCCGCTGGCCACCAGTCCCGCAACCGACGCGCTTGCCCACGCGTTGGCGTCCCTGCGCGGTCTCACGCCCGACGAGGTCGTGGCCGAGGCCCTGCGCGCCGAGCTGGACCGCGAACAGCAACTCCATCCTTCCACAACCCAGGACGATGAGCCAACTGTGGAAGAGGTTCTCGGCTGGATTCGCAGCGCCGGACCGTGGAATGGCCCAAGCAGCAAAGAACTCACCGATGAGTTGTATGATGACTACGGTCTGCCCCGGTAATCCACTCGCCTATGGTCATTGATTCTTCGGCTCTGATCGCAATCGTGCTGGGCGAACCGGAAGCAAGGCAGTTTATCCGCCTCATTCGGAACACTCCGTCACGCAAAATCTCAGCCGCGGGATTTATCGAGACCGGCATTGTGCTCAAGGGCCGCACTTCACGCGCGAAGCAAGAGCTCTTCGAAAAAATAATTCGCCGGTTCCACCTCGCCATCGTCCCCGTCACCGAAGAACAAGCCCGCATTGCGCTGGATGCCTTCGAGAGATACGGCAAAGGACGCGGCCATCCCGCCGGCCTGAACTTCGGGGATTGCTTCGCCTACTCGCTGGCCAAAGCGGCCGGCGAACCTCTCTTATTCAAAGGCCAGGACTTTCTTCACACGGATATTCCGGCCGCTGCCGTTGTTTAGCGTTCCGCGCGCAACCCGCCGCGCATTCGCGGCGTCTACACCTGTGCGGGCCGCCGCCTTCGTGCGCGAGCAAGAAAAGTTACTCGCCGCGCCGCGGCCCATGCAATACTCTTGCATCTGAGCGTATGCGCCTGTCCATGACGCACCTCCGCACGGCCCTCACCCGGGCGCTTGACCATGACGTGTTCAACACGGCCAAGGCGGCGGCCTATTCGGGAATGCTTACTTTTTTCCCCGCCGCGCTCGTCTTCACCGCGCTGCTCGCCAGCGTCGATGAAGGACCCACGATCATCGGCGTCATCCGCGGCACCTTCGACCAGATCCTGCCGCCGGCCTCGCTGGCGCTCCTGCAGGACTCGCTCAGCGAGCACCGCTTCCACTCCGCGCAGTTGATTTTCTCCGCCTCCTCGCTTACCGTCTACGCCGGCATGGGCGTCATGCTCTCGCTCATGGAAGGTTTCCGCCGCGCCTACGAGCTGCCGCGCAGCAGTTGGGGCTTCTGGCAGCGGCGCCTGCGCGCGCTCCTGCTCGTGCCCATCGCCCTGCTCCCGCTCTGCCTCGCCAGCTTCATGCTCGTCTTCGGCCACCAGATCGAGGCATGGATGGTGGCCAACGCCGACCACGAGCTGCGCCATGTGGTCATCGTCTTCTGGCGCATGGTGCGCTGGGCCGTGGCCGTTGTCACCTCCGTCAGCGTACTCTCCGCGCTCTATCATTTCGGCACGCCGCGCAAGGAGCACTGGGTCTGGGTGCTGCCCGGCGCCATCGCCTCCACGCTCATCTGGTTCCCCGCCACGCTGGCCTTCGGCTGGTACGTCACCCGCACCGCGGAATACGCCCGCTATTACGGCTCTTTCGCCGCCGGCATCGCCACGCTGGTCTGGCTGTACCTCACCGCCTTCAGCTCCATCATCGGCGCCGAGCTGAACGGCGTGCTCTTCCACGGCCGCCAGGAGCGCCGCGCCGCCACGCAAAGCCCCGCCCTCACCAGCCTGTAATTCTTGATGAGACTGTAACCGGCGTGCGCCGCCGCACCATCCCTTCCGCTGCCGCCATGTACAATGAATCCGGTCCCATTCCGCCGTAATTACAGCGATTTTCCAGTTGCTGCCGGGCGAAGCAACGTCAGCCGGGCGGCTTTTTCCTGCCGAGGTCCCCACGGACAGATTTTCGTCCGCGGGGTGGAAGAAAAAGCCGCACTGCTCGATACTCAAAATGCCTCGTATGGACTGGGAAATCGCTCTTGGCCTGTTTTTCATAACCTCCGGAGTATCTCTTCATGCCTTCTGCTGCTGCCTGTCTCACCGATCCCGCCAAACAACGCCGCGCCAAGATCGTGGCCACGCTGGGGCCGGCCTCCAACACTGAGCCGGTCTTCCGCCGGCTGGTCCGCGCCGGGGTCGATGTCGTCCGCCTCAATTTTTCCCACGGAACGCACGAGGAAAAGCTCGCGCTCATCCGCATGATCCGCCAGGTAAGCCGCGAAGAAGGCAAGCCGCTCTGTATTCTCGGCGACCTGCAGGGCCCCAAGATCCGCACCTCCAAGCTCGTCGATCGCAAGCCCGTCCTCCTCGAAGCCGGCAAGCGTCTCACCATCACCCCGCGCGAAATCCTCGGCGCCGCCGATATCGTCGGCACCACCTTCAAAACCCTCGCCGAAAACGTCGAGCCCGGCTCGCGCATCCTGCTCTCCGACGGCCTCATCGAGCTTCGCGTGGCCGAAGTCAACGGCGCCGACGTCGTCTGCGAGATCGTCAACGGCGGCCTGCTCGGCGAAAACAAAGGCATCAACCTCCCCGGCATCCCCGTCAAAGTTCCCTCGCTCACTGAAAAAGACGAAGAAGACCTGGCCTTCGCGCTCAAAAACGGCGTGGACGCCATCGCCGTCTCCTTCATCCGCACCGCCGACGACATCCGCACCGTGCGCTGCCGCATCGAAGAGCTTGGCGCCGAAACCTGGATCATCGCCAAGCTCGAAAAGCCCCAGGCCATCGAGCATCTCGACAGCATCCTCGAAGCCGCCGACGGCATCATGGTGGCCCGCGGCGACCTCGGCGTTGAAGTCCCGCCCGAGCAGGTGCCGGCGCTCCAAAAGCTGATGATCCGCAGGGCCGCCGAGTACCGCAAGCCCGTCATCACCGCCACGCAGATGCTCGAATCGATGATCGAGAACCCGCGCCCCACGCGCGCCGAAGCCTCCGACGTGGCCAACGCCGTCTACGACGGCACCGACGCCGTCATGCTCTCCGCCGAGTCCGCCGCCGGCAAGTACCCCATCGAAGCCGTTTCCATGATGAGCCGCATCGTCTGCGAGGCCGAGCGCAGCATCGACGCGCAGGACCGCGAGCGCCGCCGCCGCCACGCCGCGCAGCTCTCCATCGCCGAAACCATCTGCGAAGCCACGGCCCACGCCGCCGAAGACCTCGACCTGGCTGGCATCGCGCTCTTCACCGAATCCGGCACCACCGCGCGCCAGCTCTCTAAGTACCACCCCGCCGCGCCCATCTTCGCCCTCAGCGCCATCGAGGTCACCATCAACCGCCTCAACCTGCTCTGGGGCACAATCCCCGTGCAATGTCCCAAGGCGCACTCGACGGAAGAGATGGTCGATGTAGCCGAGCACATGCTGCAAAGCGGCGGCCACGTCCGCCACGGCGAGGTGGTCGCCATCGTAGCCGGCACCCGCACCAAATCCGGCTCCACCAACTTCATGCGCCTCCACGTCATGGGCGAAGAAGGCCTCGAAGACGGCCACATCCTCACCAACCACGAAGAACCCGAACCCGTAGGCGCCTCCCACAAGAAGTAGCGCTGATGGAAGAGCAAAACACAAATGCCGCTCCACGTGGAACGGCATTTGTGTAGTGTCTCAGTTCGCATTGTTTTGTGTCAGGGCACGACTTTAGTCGTGCCAAAAACTACTCAATAAGGCACTGGGCTTTAGTCCCTGAAGTTTTCAAAACTCAAGCTGAGACAGTACCGGTGTTTGCCTCTTATGCGAAATCAGGCGGTTTTACCATAAAATGAGTGCACGGACAGGAAAGGTGGTGCGCCGATGGCTGGCCTGAACTCGCGCATTACGGTGGAAGCCGGAAAAATGGGCGGCAAGCCCTGCATTCGTGGCCTGCGCTTCACCGTTTACGACCTTGCCTCCTATCTGGCATCGGGAATGACGGAAGAGGAAATCCTCAAAGAGTTTCCGTATCTGGAAAAAGAAGACTTTCAGGCTGTCTATGAGTTTTTTGCGAGCATTCCGGAAAGGATAGCCGTTCTTGAAGCTGGTCGTTAGTACGGCAATAAATTTGATTTTCCTAGATTACATATTGAACAGAGCGTTTGCAGATTCTCAAAAACTGTTTCGCCGCCTTCGCTCCACGGATGAATGTGATCCACGTGCAATTCAACTCCCAACGTGATTGCAGGACTCGAACCACACGCACAGCATTTGAAATTGTCTCGCTGCAACACCCGCCAACGAAGGCGCAAGGATGGATCGCGCGGAGTTTTGTGCTGGCTGTCTGCGTAAACCTCAGCTTGCTGCTCGGGTAGCTCAGACCCACTTCCGTTGGCATAATCGACGAAAGCCTTCAGCGCCTTCCACCACGAGCCAAAGCGTCGATAATATGGCTTATGTGAAGAAATTGTAGATGGACTGAATCCCAATTCTCTTTGGCGCGGTTGTCGGCCGTAATGCTGCCAGAGGCCGAGAATATTTTCGAATAGTTCTTCATCAGGGATGTTGATACGGCTTGAGATTTCCAGTCCAGCTAGACGAAGCGCCTCATTCCACGAACCAAAGCGTCTTTGGAAAGTATCCGCATGATAAGTCCCAAGTTCTTTGTATCGGTCGTAGCTAACGCTCGATGTCCCCAAGCAACTTGCTATGCGTTGTAAATCAGCAATCAATTCCCTATCTGAAATTGGAGCATTCGGAACACGAGAGAGTTTGAAAATAGGCTCATTCATAGTGAGACAGTGAATGCTGCGTTTTCGGCAATCTTAGCACTAAGTACTCCCACCCTGACCAATTATCCCAGGTCTCGATTTTGAGACCTGGGATAACTGGATGTTTGTGGCGCGCAAGCGCCGTCTGCCGCACCGCAGGTGCTACTTCTCCGCCAACTGCCGCAGCACATACTGCAAAATCCCGCCGTGCTCGTAGTATTCAATCTCCTGCGGCGTATCGATGCGAACCTTCGCCTTCAACGTCTTCACCGAGCCATCCGCCGCCGTGGCCTTCACCGTCAGCACGCGCCCGGAAGCAAACTTGCTCTTCAGCAAATCCGTCAGCCCGGCAAAGTCGTAAACCTCTTCGCCGGTCAGCCCAAGCGACTCCACATTCTGCCCATCCTCAAACTGCAACGGCAGAATCCCCATGCCCACAAGATTCGAGCGATGAATCCGCTCAAAGCTCTCCGCAATCACCGCGCGCACGCCGAGCAGATTCGGTCCCTTTGCCGCCCAGTCGCGCGAAGACCCCGAGCCATACTCCTTGCCGGCGAGAATCACCAGCGGCGTCTTGCGCTCGGCGTACTTCACGCTCGCGTCAAAGATCGACATCTGCTCGCCCTCGGGCAGCAGCCGCGTAACGCCGCCTTCGGTGCCCGGCGCCAGCTTGTTGCGCAGCCGCACATTCGCAAACGTCCCGCGCACCATCACCTCATGGTTCCCGCGCCGCGACCCATACGAATTGAAATCCGCCGGCTTCACGCCATGCTCGGAGAGATACTTGCCCGCCGGCCCATTCGCCTTGATCGAACCCGCCGGAGAAATATGGTCGGTCGTGACCGAATCGCCCAGTACCGCCAGCACGCGCGCGCCCAGAATCTCCGTTACCGGCGCGGGCTTCACCGTGATGCCATCGAAGTAAGGAGCCTGGCGAATGTAAGTCGAGTCCGGCTCCCACTGGTAAACATCGCCCGTCGGAAAACTCAATCCCTGCCAGTTCGCATCGCCCAGCGAGACCGTCGCATACTCCTTGCGGAACCCATCGCTCGATATGCCTTTCTCAATCGCCGCCGCAACCTCACCCTGCGTCGGCCAGATGTCCTTCAAATAAACCGGCGTGCCGTTCTGGTCCGTTCCGAGCGGATCGGCATCGAAGTTATGCCCAATGCGTCCCGCCAGCGCATAAGCAACCACCAGCGGCGGACTCATCAAATAATTCGCGCGAACGTCCACATTCACGCGCCCCTCGAAATTGCGGTTGCCGCTCAGCACGCTCACCGCCACCAGCCCGTGCTCGTCGATGGATTTGGAAACATCGGCAGGCAGCGGCCCCGAGTTACCAATGCAAGTCGTGCAGCCATAGCCGACAACATTAAACCGCAGCTTTTCGAGATATGGCAGCAAGCCCGACTTCTCGTAGTAGTCGGTCACCACGCGCGAGCCCGGCGCCAGCGAAGTCTTCACCCACGGCGGAACGCTCAGTCCCTTCTCAACCGCCTTCTTCGCCAAAATCCCCGCCGCAATCATCACCGAAGGATTGGAAGTATTCGTGCAGCTCGTAATCGCCGCAATCACCACCGACCCATGATCGAGATACTTATCCGGATCGATGTGAAAACGCTCCTTCACCGAGGTTGTCACGTGCAGCGGCGTCTTCCCGGCAACCGCCGTATCGGTCACCGTCCCGACGGCGGAGTCCGTCACCGCAATCGTCCGCTCCCACGTCGCCGCCGTGCGCTCGCCAAGCGGCTTGGCCGTAGGCGCAAGCAGGCTCGGCAACTGCTGCGCAAAGCTGGCCGCCGCATCCTTCAGCAGCACGCGATCCTGCGGCCGCTTCGGCCCCGCCACGCTCGGCTCTACCGTAGCAAGGTCAAGCTCCAGCGTCTGCGTGTATTCCGCCTCCGGCGCGCCAGCCGCATGGAACAACCCCTGCTCTTTGTAATAAGCCTCCACCAGCGCAATCTGCTCTTCGCTCCGTCCCGTCAACCGCAGATACCGCAGCGTCTCCGCATCTACCGGGAAGATGCCGCACGTAGCGCCGTATTCGGGAGCCATATTCGAGATCGTCGCGCGATCCGCCAGCGGCAGCTCCGCAATCCCCGGCCCATAAAACTCAACGAACTTGCCCACAACACCCAGCTTGCGCAGCGCCTGCGTCACCGTCAGCACAAGATCCGTCGCCGTAGCGCCCTCGCGCAGCTTGCCGGTCAGCTTGTAGCCGACAACCTGCGGCACCAGCATGGAAACAGCCTGCCCCAGCATCGCCGCCTCGGCCTCGATGCCGCCCACGCCCCAGCCCATCACGCCGAGGCCGTTGATCATCGTAGTGTGCGAGTCCGTGCCGACCAGCGTGTCGGGATAAGCGAAGCTCTCACCGCCAACCTCAGCCGTGAAAACAACGCGCGCCAGATACTCCAGATTCACCTGGTGGCAGATGCCCATCCCCGGCGGGACGGCGCTGAAATTCCGAAACGCGGTCTGCCCCCACTTCAGAAACGCGTACCGCTCGCGGTTGCGCTGGAATTCGAGCAGCGAATTCGCCTCGTAGGCCAGCGGCGTGCCGAACTCGTCCACCTGCACCGAGTGGTCAATCACCAGCTCCGCCGGAATCAGCGGATTCACGCGCTCGGGATCGCCGCCGAGGGCCTTCACCGCATCGCGCATCGCGGCCAGATCGACAACCGCCGGGACGCCGGTAAAGTCCTGCATCAGCACGCGCGCCGGCATGTAGGCAATCTCGCGGCTCGGCTCGGCCTTCGCATCCCACTTCGCCAGGAACTCGATATCGGCGGCGGTCACGTTCACGCCATCCTCGCGCCGCAGCAGGTTTTCGAGCAGGATTTTCAGGCTGAACGGCAGGCGGCTCAAGTTGAAACCTTTGGCTTCAAGCGCCGGCAGGCGATAGATCGTATAAGAACGGTTGCCGGATTTCAGAGTGGCCCGGCTTTGAAAACTATTCGACATCGTGGCGTGTACCTTTCTCGTCCGCTTGCATGGCGGATCGATTCCAAAGTTCATCTCGAACCAGCGCTCATGCGGGTCCGGGCCGGCAAAAACCGGGAAAATTGCGTCGGAAATAGCTTAATGAGCGAGGGGAATCAGCGTCCACGGTCGTGGCGGCCGCGGTGAAAGCGCTTGAGCAACGGGCAGGCGGAAATGGCAGTGCAATCACACATCGATTTCGCCAAAATTTTATCGCGTCAAGGCAGGAAGTGTGAATCAGGATAGTAGCTCAGTTTGAATCCACGGATCGAATCAGCGTTGAAGGAACGTGTAACTTCCGAGTAGGCGACAATACAGCCGCGACCATAGGTTTACGGTAGAGAAGCAGCATCGGAAGTGGAGAAAAAGGGAATTTTCACCAGTCGGTGACGGCTGGTGAGCGTTCAATACCCGTGGACTCTTCCTTAGTTGGAAACTTGTAAACTTCGCACATCTTGTCGATCAAATCCCAGGAATCGCTTTCCCTGACTTGCCGAGCAAAAGTCACTGTCTCGCCAACTGATTCAAAACGAATCCCATTTTGCATTCCCGCTTTTCCACCACCCCACACGTCATATCGAAGATTCTCGATAGTGGAATTCGGAAAGCTACGCTGGGACAGGTTAATAGTGAACAGCCAACGCTGAATTTCAAGGGTCGTCTGGCTGAGAACGATGTGTTCGGAAGAAAAGAGCATATTGAATACGGCATAAAGGTTGACAATTGCCACTGCCCCAAGAATCAAAAGCCTCAAAATCGGGTCGCCAATGCTCTTGCCACTTCGCAGAATGGCCTCGAAGCGTTCCCACGCGGGTAGGAGCCCGGCACCGATAATTATTAAAAGAATCAGGAGTGAAGAAAAGAGGATCAACCAGTTGATTCGTGGACGAATTCTTACGCTCAAAATCCCGTTCCTGATGTCAGGCTGAAGAACCATAATGGGATTGATTGTACGCGAGAGAGCATTATTGATGGTTGACCAGCAATTCTGAAACTACGTATCCAACCGTGTGGATTCATATTGCCCCACTATCCGAATCAGGCCAGCCTCAGCTTACTCCCCGCTGAAATCCCGGTACCGTTCCAGCACGTCACGTTCGGTCACGATGCCATCGAGCTTGCGCAGGTTGGCGCGATTCACTACGGGCACCACCGGCCAGCGGTCTACATAGCGCAGCACCATATCGAGCGGCATATCGGGGTGCAGCAGCGGAATCTGCTTGAAGGCGAGCAGAGAGCCGACAGCCTGGCCGGCTTTGTTGTCCGCGATGAATTCCCTCAGCTCCGCGCGAGAGAGACTGCTCCAGCCCGAAGGCTTGAGGCGCACCAGCACAATCTCCTGCTGCGCCTTTTCGAGCGTCCGCAGTGCCTTTTCCACGGTGTCGTCGCCTTCTATCACCGGCACGTTCGGCGCTCGCATGGCGTCTTCCACGCGCAGCACGTTCTCTTCGCGCTGCTCTTCCATCGAAGGCAGCTCCAGCCCGTCCTGCCGCGTGAGGATGTCGAAGATCGCTACCGGCATCAGCGCCCGCGAGATCGTATAGGCAGCGCCGTTCGCAATCACTGCCGGCAAAATAATCGAGTAATTCCCGCTGATCTCCAGGATCATAAACACGGAAGTCATGGGTGCGCGGATAAAGCCCGCAAACAGCACGCCCATGCCGACCAGCGCATACGTTGCCGGCGAAGCCGTCAGGTGCGGCAGCAGCGCATGTTCCACTCCACCCACCGCCGCGCCCAGCATGGCACCGATAAAGAGCGTCGGCGCAAACAACCCGCCCGGCGTGCCGCTCACGAACGAGAGCAGCGTGGCAATCACCTTCAGGCCGGCCAGGATAGCCAGAAACTGCCACGTAAACCGTCCATGAATCGCCTCATCCATGTACTCGTATCCTGCGCCCATGACCTGCGGCGCGCCCAGCCAGCCGATGACGCCGATCAGCAGCCCGGCTACCGCCGGCTGCGCGTACTGCGTCCACCGAGCCAGATGCCGCGCCCTGGGCCGCAGCACGGAAAGGCCGCCGGCAAAGGCCACCGAAAAAAGCCCGCCGATGATGCCCAGGACCGCGTACGCAACCAGCTCCGAAGGATGGCGCAGCTCAACCGGCGGAATGCGGAACAGCGACTCCGAGCCCATGAACCAGCGCATGACCACCACGCTTGAAATCGCCGAAAGCACCACCGAGCCGAGAATACCCGCCGTCCAGCGGCCGATCACTTCCTCGATGACAAACAGCACTGCGGTGATGGGCGCATTGAAGGCCGCGGCCAGGCCCGCAGCCGCGCCGATCGGAGCGAGCAGGCGCATCCGCTCGCGCGAGAGCTTCATCCGCGTGCCCAGCGCCGAGGCAATGCACGCGCCGATCTGCAGCGAAGGATCCTCCGGCCCGAGCGAGAAACCCGCGCCAATGGCCAGCGCCGAAGTGATGAATTTGCCTACCGCCGTCTTGAATGGAATGTAGCCATTGAAAATGTAGAGTGCCGACTTGGTCTGGTTCACGCCGCTGCCGCGCGCCTGAGGGAAGAAATGAATCACCAGAATCGCAATCACCAGACCGGCGATGGTGGGCGTAAGAATCAGCCGTATCGTCGAAAGCTGCGCGCCGGAGCCCAGCAGGTAAATCCGGCACCACTCGATTGCGAAGCGGAAGCAAACCACCGCCAGCCCGGCAAAGACGCCGATAAAAACGGAGAGCACGAGAAAGAATCGCTCTTCGCGAAAAAACTCTGAGACCCGCGGCGCGTGCGAAGTCTCGGCGGGCTCCGATTCCACCTGGCCGCCGGCAATCGCCGCAACCTGCGAACCGGACAAACCGGACGAACCGGACGAACTGGACGAACTGGACAGAGAGCTCACCCTAATTTCCCTCGTGAATTTTTGAAATCAGCGTGAGCGCCGTGTCGGCCGGCGTGCCGGCTCCGCACTGGCTCGTGGCCTCGCGCTCAATCGCAAATACCAGGTCCATCGCCTGGTTCACCGCATCGGCGTCGTGAAAACCCTTCCCGCGCGCAATCTGCGGCTCTAGCTTCTTCCACGCCGCGCCCAGCGGCTCTCCTGCCGGATTCGTAGCCGGCAACAAGGCCGGATACGAAGCCACGGCAGCGCAGCTCTGCAAGCGGTTCCCCGCCGCCGCAAACGACGCCCGCACCGCCTCATCGCGCTGCGGCTGCGTAATCTGCCGCCGGAAGGGGTCCATGCGCAGCGCCAGCGAAGCCGTTTCGAGCTTTGTCTCCGCATCGTGATCGCCCGGCGCGGCCTCCACCGCCTGCTGCAGGTAGCGCTGCGCCAGCACGTAGTTGCCCATGCTGAAGGCCGCTGTTCCCGCGCCTTTCAGCGCCGCTACATCGCGCTCGTTTGCCCGCAGGCTGATGCGGTACGAGGCCAGGGCATGTTGATAGTCGTCCACCTTCAAAAAGTAGTCGCCGATATTCTTCTGCTCGGCGGGATCGTCGCCCTCATCCGCCGAAAGCGAGATCAGCTCCGACTGCACATTGGCTGTCGCGCGCAGGCTCAGCAGATACTTGGTCAGCTCCCACCGCGCCGCGCGCCGCGAGGCCTCGGGATTCGCCATCCAGATTCCGTAAATTGCGTTGTGATAGTAGCGCAGCGCCAACTGCCGGTCGTTTCTGCCGGCGGCAATCCGCGCCAGCTCCAGATTCACGGTGCCGTTCTCCGGTTTCTGGCTCCACAGGCTCACCAGGTACCCGTAAGCCTCGTCAATGCGCCCCTGGCCGATGAGCGACTTCGCCAGCCCAAGCTGGCTGTCAAAGTCGTCATGCGAGTAGAGCAGCGCCGTGCCGAACTCCGTCGAAGCCGCGGCAAAGTTGCCCGCCTTGAGGTCCGCCGCGCCGCGCCCGGCCCAGCGCTCGGCAAGCGCCTCCTGCTGCCCGTAGTAGATGCGCGAGAGCCCGGCGACAGCCGTAAAGCAGGCCGCCGCCAGCCCGGAAAGCAGCACCAGCGTAGCCACTTCGCGCCGCGAAGACGGAAAAATCCGCAGAAGCAATTCTGGCGTCTTGGTCATCTCGATCTCTCAAGGCCCGCACTCAAGACCCTGTCTGGATAATACCGTGCCGTTTTTTGGCAAATGGTTGCGGTCTTTGGTGCAACGCGGCGCAAAACAGGCTTCCATAGCCAAAAAAGAACGCGGGTGCCCCATCCTTGCGACGTAACTTGTTTTTGTCGCAAGGGTGGAATCGCAGGAACCTGCTCCGCCCCGCTAACTTGCTGACTCGCTACCGCGCGCAGCGCGGCTAACTTGCTAAGAACAACCCGGGTGCCCCATGTCTCCCGGTGTTGGAGACATGGGATTACGGCGAAGAGTCGGATGGCGATCCTTCCGGCTCGCACAGATCACTGCTGCCGCTGGTTGTACAGGAAGTACGCCTGCAGCTCCAGATACGGCCCGTGGAACGCCCTCGGCAGCGGCGGATAACTCGATCCCTGAATCGCTCCCCACGCTGCGCGGTCCAGCCCGGAGTCGCCCGAGCGGCCTACGAGCTGCATATCGATGACCTGCCCATTCGGCAGCACCTTGAATTGGATCACCACGATCCCCGCCTTCAGAATCGGCGGATTCACCTCGTCGGGAATCAGCGGGTCCCACGTCCGCTCCGTCTCATAGTGCCAGCGGATCAGCCAGTCGTTAAAGTCCACGCCCTGCGTGTCGGAGAGAATCCGCACGCCGCCGCCCGCGCCCGGATGCTGTGCCATTCCTCCCCCCGGCAACTGCGGAACATCCTGCCCGCGCAGCCCCGCCGCGCCCTGCATCGCGCGGTTGAGCTGGTCCTGCGGATTCTGCGAGCCCAGATCAAACGCGTGCCTCGGAACCGCCGGCGGCTGCGGCGCGGGCGCGGCCGGCTCGGGCTTCGGCGCCGCCGGCTCAGGCAGCACCGGCTGCTCCACCTTCGCCTGCTCCTGCGGCGGCGGCGGCGCAGGAGCAGGCGGCTTGGGCCGTTCCGCCTCTTCCTTCTGCAACGCTTGCAGCGTCTTGCGGTCAATCTGCGGCTGCTTCGGCGCAACCGGCTTGATGGCCACCTTCGCCTGGTACTTCCGCATCAGGTCCGGCGGCAGGTCAAGATACTTCAGGTCCTTCCGCTCCCTGATCGCATCGAAGGGGCTGATTACCGGCGGTACCTTGAAGATGTACCGTGGAATCCACGTCAAGGCTGAGATCAGCAGAATGTGGAACAGGACCGCCCAAAGAACCCCTTCGCGCAACCGCGCCCAGCGCCGCTCATCTTCGAGGTCACTGATGATCTCCAGCAGCTCGTGCGTCTCGTAGTCCATCCAGCGGGAGCCATGCGCTGCGGATCCCTGGCCGCTTGCCCCGTCCCTGTTCGCTCCATTCCCGCTCGAAGCGGGGATCTCCTCGGCCACAGCAGTGCCACGGCCTACCTCGGAATCCGTCTCGGCCTGAACCTTGGGCTCGCTCACGTCAACTGGCGTTATACGGATGGGCATTCGATTTGAGGGGAGCTCTCTCGGATCGCTCACCGCGCCGGCTCCGCATCGGCATCCTTCCTGTCTATTCTCTCATCCCTCTCGAAAAATATGCGGAATGCTCCGGCTCGTACAATGAGTCTGATTGAATGGACGGTTGAGGCGCTGGAAGGGGACGCGGCTTGAAGCAATTTTTTCTGCACGTTGCGGCGTATTGGAAGCACGTCCTCCTGCCCGCCCTGCTCAAGCTCGGATTCTGGGGAGCCGGCGCCATCGCCGTTCTCGATTCTTCGTCCATCCCCGTGCCCATTGACGCATTCCTGGCCGTCTCCATTTGGAACGACAAGCGGCATTTCTGGGCCTATGTGCTTCTCGCCGCGGCCGGCTCCGCTCTTGGCGGCCTGCTCCCTTATGCCCTGGGACGCGCGGGCGGGGAGCTGTTCCTGCTCAAG
>JASHPD010000385.1 GCA_030038315.1 Acidobacteriaceae bacterium | reverse complement strand
CCTTCACTCTCCACGATGCAGATGCCGCCCGTCTTCGCGATGAGAAAGTTTGCGCCACTCACCGCCGTCGGCACGCTCAGAAATCTTTCGCGCAGAAATCGCCGCGCCGCTTCAGCCAGCGCCTCGGGGCTTTCGTCCAGCTCCGGCAAGTTCATCTCTCGGCGAAAAATCTCGCGAATTTGCGCGCGGTTTTTGTGCAACGCCGGCACAACAATGTGCGAAGGCTGGTCTTTCCCAAGCTGAATAATCAGTTCCGCAAGGTCCGTCTCATAGGCATGAACTCCCGCTGCTCCTAGCGCATCATTGAGGTGAATCTCTTCGGTCGTCATCGACTTGATCTTGATGACTTCCTTCGCGCCGGCCTCGCGCGCCAGCGCAACCACAATCTCCCGCGCCTCCTCAGCATTCCGCGCCCAGTGCACCTGCCCACCAGCACGCGTAAAGTTGCGCTCAAACTCTTCAAGATATGTATCGAGATACTGCAAAACATGCGCCCGGATTTGCCTTGCGCTCTCACGCAACTGCTGCCAATCTTCTTTTTCTTCCACGAGCTTGCGGCGCTTGCTCTGGATAGTATCCGTTGCTCGGCGTACGTTCGCCCGCAACGCATCATCGCGCAGCAGAGCTTTCGCCGACTTAGGAAAAGCCGGCGCAATCCTCGGATCAAGTACGCCCGCACTCATTGCGCCCCCTCGAAATCTGCGCTTGCCTCATCACCTGCAAGAATCTCTGCAATATGCCGCGTCCGCACGCCCGCCTGCATCCTGTGCAGTGCGCCGCCAATGTGCATCAGGCAGGAGTTGTCACACGCCGTGCACTCTTCCGCGCCAGTCTTGAGCACGCTCTCCAACTTCTCCTCAAGCATCGCGCTCGAAACATCCGCATTCTTCACCGCAAAGGTTCCACCAAATCCACAGCACTGCTCCCGCCGCTCAATCTCAACCAACTCCAGCCCGCGCACCGCTTTCAGCAATCGTTCCGGCCCATCGCCCAGCTCGAGGCTGCGCAGTCCATGGCAGCTCGCGTGGTACGTCACGCGATGCGGATAATACGCACCCACATCCGTTAGCCCCAGCTTCTTTGTCAGGAACTCCGTAAACTCCCAGACACGCGGCAGCAGCGCGGCCACGCGCTCCGGCAGGCTTGCATCTCCGCCTTCACGCGCAATGCGCTCCGCCATCAGCGCATAATGCTCGCGCATCATCGCCACACAAGAAGACGACGGCGAAACCACTGCCTCGGCACTCTCGAACTGCTCCACAAAGCGCGCCACCAACGGCAGGGCCTCATCCTGATAGCCCGTGTTCCAGTGCATCTGCCCGCAGCACGTCTGCCCCGCGGGAAACTCCACCGTATGCCCCAACCGCTCCAGAACCCGCACCACAGCCTTGCCCGTCTCCGGAAACAAAGCGTCGTTGTAGCAGGTGATGAACAAGGCCACCCGCACTGCCATCCTCCTTGCGCTCTTCAATACAGATTCTATTTCCCAAATGTAACAAACGTTGGCTACAATGCTCCCGCCAGCAAATTTCTTCTCAAATCGGAGTGAAATCGAAGCCTCATGGGAGCCAACCCGCTGATTGGCGTCATCTACCACTGGATTGGCGGCTTCGCCTCCGCTACAAACTTTATTCCTTTCCGCGGCATTCAGCGCTGGTCGTGGGAGATCTACTGGATCATCCAGGGCTTTGCCGCATGGATTGTTGCCCCCATCGTGCTCTGCTCCATTTTCGTCCCCCATCCCTTCGTCATTCTTGCCCAAACACCGCAGAGTACTATCCTGTGGACCATCTTCTGGGGTGTGCTCTGGGGTGTCGGCGGAATCACCTTCGGCCTTTCCATCCGTTATTTAGGCCTTGCGCTAGGCTACGCCATTGCGCTCGGTTTCTGCACAGCCTTCGGCACGCTCCTGCCACCCATCATGCACGGCCAGCTCGATGCCATCCTGCACGAGCGTTCCGGCCAAGTGGTCCTTGCCGGCGTCGGTGTCTGTCTCTTCGCCATCGCCGTTAACGGTGCCGCAGGGTATTTTAAGGAGTCCGAGCTCTCGCAGGAAGACCTGGCCGAAGCCGGCGAGCGCGACTTCAGCCTGCTTCGCGGCCTCGCCGTAGCCATCTTCGCTGGCATCATGAGTAGCTTCTTCGCCGTTGGCCTCGACGCCGGAAAGCCCATCGCCGCCATCGCCAAAACACAGCTAGTTGCATCCGGCCGCCTGCCACTCTGGCAAAACCTGCCCGTGCTCATTGTCGTGCTATGGGGCGGATTCTTCACCAACTTTGTCTGGTCCGTCATCCTCATCCTGCGCAACCACACCGCCGCCGAATTCCTCGGCAAGCCCGGCCGTAATCCCTTCCGCTCCTCGTCCGGCAGCGGCTACACCGTCGCCAACCTCGACCCCACCAATCCCGCGCTGCACTGGCTGCCGCCCGCCACGCTCGCCGCCAACTATCTCTTCGCCATCCTTGCCGGCGTTCTCTGGTACTTCCAGTTCTTCTTCTATTCCATGGGAGAAACCAAAATGGGCCGAATGGATTTTTCCTCCTGGACGCTCCACATGGCCTCCATCATCCTCTTCGCCACGCTCTGGGGCCTTGTCCTCAAGGAATGGAAAGGAACAAGCCTGCGCACCAAGACACTGGTCACGGCAGGTATTGCGTTGCTCCTCGGGTCAACGATTGTCGTTGGAGCCGGCAACTACCTCAAAACGTTGGAAGTGGCACCTGCTCCTTCGTCTATTGCAACTGGAACCCCTGCCAACCCCTATGGAGCGTCATCAAACTAAACGGATATATGGGCAGGCGAATTGAACGGCGGCGAGGAGGTGAAGTGGTCCCATCTGCGGTGGGGATGATGCTGCATCCGTACCTCAAACCGCCACTGGAAGGGCTGAGCGTATTCAGCAATCTCACGTCCGAACACACGAACCTTCACCCCGGACGTATAGCTCCCGGCTGAAAATGTTGCGGCCCATCCTTCACAGAAACACGAAGGATAGGCCACCCACTGGGTTATTGCGTGGGCGAAAGGCAGAAGCAGGTTCTTCGCTCCGCTGGAAAGCGCTTCGCTCAGGATGACACGACTTGTGATTGTGTGGAAGAGCGGAAGGTGTTGCACTAATAGTAACAACGAGGGAGGATGAGCTGCGGATACTTTTCTGTGGGTTGTTTGTCTGTGATGAAAATGCTTGACGACCAACCCCTCCCTTTGTGATAGCATCCGGTTCTTAATAAAGTTGCGCGCGGCGGGCGCTTCCATTGCCCAGTCGAAGCCGGGCGCGTTGCCGGAGACTCCCCGTATGGAGGAAGACGGCAAAGCCGGAGCCTTGGCCAGGAAATTCGGCCAGTTGGACGCCGCAAACGGCGCCGTTCCGGTTTCCCTGTGCCGCTTTTCTTCTCTTTGTTTTTGCCTGCCGGTTCTGTCCTTTTCCCATCCTTCTACCCATTCTCCGAGGAAACTGCCATGAAAATTTACCAGGGAAGCGAGATTCGCAATGTAGCTGTTGTGGGCCACTCACATAGCGGCAAGACAACCTTGATTGCGGCGCTGCTCCATGCGGCGCACATGACGGCGCAGCAAGGGCGCGTGCAGAATGGCTCGGCTGCGACGGCTTATGACGAAGAAGAGGTTGCGCGCGGGATCACGATGCAGAATGCCGTGGCTTTTGCGGAGTGGCAGGGGGTGAAGATGAACCTTGTGGATACGCCGGGGTTTCATATCTTTTGCCATGAGGCTCGGGCGGCGCTGTTGCCTGTGGAATGTGCGGCAGTGGTGGTCAATGCGCAGAATGGCGTGGAGGCGGTTACAGAGCGCGTTTGGAGATATGCCGAGGAGGCGAATGTTCCGCGGATTGTGGTGATGAACCAGATGGATCATCCGATGGCGGGCGGCGGTGGAGGGTTGAGTGCGCTGATCGAGGGGCTGCATGAGCGGTGGGGACGGACGTGCGTGCCGGTGCAGTTGCCGATTGTGGATGCGCAGGGGTTTCACGGCGTTGTTGACCTGGTCACAATGGAGGCGTTTTATTACACGCCGAATGGGGATGGGCAAGGGAAGATTGGCGAGGTTCCGGCGGGGATGACGCACGCGGCGAAAGAGGCGCATGAGGCGCTGGTGGAACTCGTCGCTGAGGGCAAGGACGAGTTGATGGAGGAGTTCTTTGCGGAGGGGACGATTCCGGAGCAGCATTTGATTACCGCGCTGCATGAGGCGATTCGCGAGGATCGGATTTTCCCGGTGCTGTTTGTGAGCGGGGAGATGAATGTGGCTTGCGATCATCTGCTGGACTTCTTCAAGGTGTATGCGCCGGCTCCGGTGGAGCGGGCGCCATTTGCGGTTCATGCGCCGGCGGCGGTGCAGGCTGTGGCTGCGAATGGGAATGGCGGCGGCGTGGCTGTGGCTTCGAATGGGCATGGGAATGGCAATGGGAGTGGTAACGGTGGGCCGGGTGAAGCGGCGTTGGCGGGCATTGGGTTTCGGGCGGTTGCCGACTCTGAGCCTGCGGCGGTGATGGTTTATAAGACGATGGCCGATCCGTTTGCGGGGAGGATTAGTTTTTTCAAGGTGGCTAGCGGGGTGGTGAAGAATGATGCTTCGCTTGAGAACTATACGCGGCGAGGGGTGGAGAAACTTTCGCATTTGAGCGTGATGCAGGGGCGCAAGGCTGTGGAGGTCGCGGAGCTTCATGCGGGCGATCTGGGGGCTGTGGCGAAGCTGCGCGATACGCTGACCGGCGACATGCTGGGGCAAAAGGGTGCGGAGATCCAGGTGGATTTGTATCCGCTGCCGGAGCCGGCGATGACATACGCGATTGAGCCGAAGACGCGGGCCGATGAGGACAAGCTGGCGCCGGCGATTCACAAGCTGATGGAAGAGGATTTGTTGATCCGGTTTTATCGCGATCCGCAGACGAGCGAGTTTTTGATCGCGGGAGCGGGGCAGCCGCATATTGAGGCGATTGTTGCGCGGCTGAAGAAGCGGTATCACGCGGAGGTGACGCTCAAGAGCCCGAAGGTGCCGTACCGGGAGACGATTCGCGGGAAGGCCGAGGCGCAGGGACGGCATAAGAAGCAGACGGGCGGGCATGGGCAGTTTGGGGATTGCAGGATTCGGATTGAGCCGCTGCCGCGCGGGTCGGGATTTGAATTCGTCAGCGAGATTTTTGGAGGGTCGATTCCGAGGCAGTTTGTGCCGGCGGTGGAAAAGGGCATTCTGGACTCGGCTTCGCGAGGGTATCTGGCGGGGTATCCGGTGGTGGACTTCAAGGTCACGGTTTATGACGGGAGCTATCACGAGGTGGATTCGAATGAGCTTTCCTTCAAGCTGGCGGGGCGGATTGCCTTTCGCAAGTGCATGGAGCAGGCGAAGGCGTGCCTGCTGGAGCCGATTATGAAGGTGGAGATTGAGGCTCCGGAGCAGTTTGCGGGGACGCTGATGGGCGATCTGAACAGCCGGCGCGGGCGCGTGCAGGGGATGGAGGCGCGAGGACGGTCCACGGTGATTAACGCCGAGGTGCCGATGGCGGAGATGCTGAGCTATGGCACGCAACTGACTTCGATGACGCAGGGGAAGGGCACTTACCGGATGGAGATGGACCACTACGATGTTGTGCCGCAGCAGGCGGCGGAGAAGATTCTGGCTGGTGCTAAGCGGCCAGTAGAGGATGAGGAAGAGTAAAGAATAAGTAACATCGTATGTGATATCATTTTATAGTGAGGCTGGTGCTCGATACGGACGTGGTGGTTGCCGCGATGCGTAGTCCACGAGGAGCATCGGCTGAGTTGCTGCGGCGCATTGAAAACGGCAGAGTCACTATGGTCCTCACGATTGCGCTTGCACTCGAATATGAAGCGATCTGCACGTTGGATGAGCATCGCCTTGCGTCCGGGCTGAGTATCGCTGAGGCGGATTTGTACGTAGATACACTGATTGAAATGTCGGAGCCCGTGTCAACGTTTTTCCGCTGGCGGCCGCAACTCCGCGACCCGGGAGATGAGTTGGTTCTGGAAGCGGCGGTGAATGGACAGGCCAATGCGGTGGTGACATTTAACGAACGGGGTTTGCGTGCCGTGCAACAAAGATTCGGGATCGAAGTCATGCGGCCAGGAGAGGCATTGAGGAGGATCGAAAAATGACAACACGAGTCGCTACATTTCCGCTCCGGCTTCCTGTCTCAATGAAGCAGGCTCTGGAAGAGATCAGCAAGCGCGATGGAACGAGCATGAATCAGTTTCTGGTGATCGCGGCGGCAGAGAAGATTGCGGCGATGGAGACGGAACGGTTCTTCGAGGAGCGCCGCAAGCGGGCGAACCGGGGAGAATTCCCGCGCATTATGAATCGCGATGGCGGCGAGCCTCCGCGTCCGGAAGACAGGCTGGATTAAGAGTTCTGCGAATCCTCGGGTGGGCATGAGACATCTGAGAGAATGATGCTTGTGAGCCTGAGTGTGGATGCCGCTGTGCGGCGGATGGGAAATGCCGTTGCGTTTGCCGTGGTTTGCGCCGTAGTTTGCGCCGGGGTTGGCCTGGCGGCAAATGCTTCTGCGCAGGAGAATCCTTCTTCTGCGGCGAATCCTTTTTATGGCAGCGTGACGGTGCAGATGGTGACAGACGAGCCGCTGCGGCTATCTCTGGATGACGCTGTGCGGCGCGGCCTCGATACGAACCTGGGGCTGAAGCAGGCTGAGGACGCGGAGAAGTCGATCCACGGCGAGCGGAACCAGGCGCTGCAGCAGTTTTTGCCGACGATTACACTGGATGGCAATGCCGGCTACCACATGTATAACTTGGAGACGGAAGGTTTTACGCCCGGGCTTATTACCAAGATTCTTCCATTTTTGCCGCCGGGGCTGAATCTTTCCGGACTCTCGTTTATTACGCGCGCTGAGGTGGCGCAGGGGCAGCTTCATTACGACCAGACGCTGTTTTCCGGACCTGTGATTGCGGGATGGAAGGCTGCGGGAGCGGCGGCGCGTTCGGCGCATTTTGCCAAGATGTCGGCGCGCGGCGAGGTGGTGCAGCAGGTGGCGGGGGCTTACCTGCGGGCGATTGCGGCGGCGAGCGAGGTCGACGACGCGAAGGCGCGCGAAGAGACTGACCGCGTGGCTTACGTTCATGCGCATGAGGCGCACATTGCGGGGACGGAAGCCAATCTGGACGAGCTGCGGGCGCGCGTGGAGTACCAGACCGAGCAGCAAGCGCGGATTGCGGCGGAGAACGATTACCAAAAAGACCTGATTCTGCTGAAGCGCGAGATCGGGATCGACCCAGGGCAGAAGATTGTGTTGACGGACCGCGCGCCTTACAGCGACCTGGCGGCGCAGACGCCGGAGGAAGTAAGGGCGATTGCGTACAAGAACCGGCAGGACTACCAGAATCTGATCAACCAGGTGGAAGAGCTCAAGGCGGTGCATGAGGCGTATCGCGCGCAGCGGCTGCCTACGCTGAGCTTTCATGGCTACTACGGCGTGACGCAGGTGGCGAGCATTGGGTCGCATGGGGATTTTGCGGCGGTTGGCGAGTTGAAGTTCCCGATCTTCCGCGAGGTGGGATTGCGTGGCGATATGGATGCTTCGCGGGCTCAGTGGCAGTCGGCGCAGGATCAGTTGGACGATCTGCGCGACCACATTGACGAACAGGTGCGGTCGGCGCTGCTGGATGTTGCAACGGATAAGAGATTAGTGGATGTGGCGCGATCAAATGTGGAGTTGGCGACGCGCGAGTTGAGCGATGAAGCCCAGCGCGTGGACGCGGGCGTGGACGATACGCTGCCGCTTACTGTTGCGCAGGCCTCGCTGGCTTCGGCGCAGAATCAATTTGTCGAGAGCCTTTATCAATACAACTATTCGAAGCTGCTGCTGGCGCGGGCCGCTGGTGTGCTGGAAACGCAGTATAGAGATTATCTGGGCCGGTAACGCACCCTTTACGCCGCGCCTTGTAAGCTGGTAACGAGAGGTGCGGTTCTTCCCTATGGCTGGAAAACTTACAGTTGAGTATTTTGTTGAGCCGGATGCTGCGGCGCTGGCTCGGCGCGCGGCGAAGGAGTTTGTGGACGCGGCGGCGCAGTCTGTGGCTGCGCGCGGCGTGACGCGGATTGCGGTCAGTGGAGGACAAACGCCAAAAGCTGCGTTTGAGCTGCTGGCCGATCGCAAGGAGCCGTTTTTTGCGGCAATGCCATGGGAAAAATTGCAGCTCTACTGGGTAGATGAGCGTACAGTTCCGCCAACAGACGCGGAGAGTAACTACCGCATGACGCGCGAGGCGATGCTGGATCATGTGCCGCTCAAGGCCGAGCAGATCCATCGCATTGAAGGCGAACTGGAGCCAGAGGTTGCGGCGGCGCGGTATGAGTCGGAGCTGCGCAACAGTTTTCGGCTGGAGGGTGCGGAGAGCCCGACCTTTGACCTGGTTGCGCTGGGCATGGGCGGTGACGGGCATACGGCTTCTCTGTTTCCGCATACGGATGCGATTCACGTGATGGGCAAGCTGGTGACGGCGAATCATGTGCCGCAGATGAATACGTGGCGCGTGACGCTGACGTGGCCGGTGATCAACCATGCGCGGAGTGTTTTCTTTCTGATTGAAGGAACCGAAAAGACGGCGCGCGTGAAGGAGGTTTTCACGGGACCGCGCAATGTGGAAACGCTGCCAAGCCAACTGATCTGGCCCTCAAGCGGTATACTCACACTGTTTCTGGATAAGGCCGCCGCGGCGCTGCTTCCTGCACCGGATGCGCAAGGCCGGGGAATTTTGGAGAAGACACGATGATTCTTGCCGGCGACGTTGGCGGCACAAAGGTACACCTTGCTCTCTACGAATTTATCAATGGACGACTGAGCCATGTCCGCGACGAAAAGTTTCCCGCCAGGGAGTATGTGGGGCTGGAAGCGATTGCGCAGGAGTTTCTGGCTGCCGATAAGCCAAGCGCAGCTTGCTTCGGCGTGCCTGGGCCGGTGCGCGACGGGCGACTGCGGCTGACGAACCTGCCATGGACGCTGGACAGCCGCGAGTTGCAGACGAGCCTTGATATTCCGCATGTGTTTCTGATCAATGACCTCGAAGCGAACGGCTACGGGATTGCGGAGTTGCGCAGCGACCAGATTTATATGCTAAGTGAGGGCGATCCGAGCCAGATAGGCAACCGCGCGCTGATTGCGGCGGGAACAGGACTGGGTGAGGGATTTCTGGTCTGGGATGGACGGCATCATGTTCCGTATCCGTCGGAGGGTGGACATGCGGATTTTGCACCACGCAACGAGGATGAGATCGATCTGCTGCGTTTTTTGAAGCAGAAGTACAACGGGCGCATCAGTTGGGAGCGTGTGGTCGCCGGGATGGGCATGACGAATATCTTCGAGTTTCTGCGCGATGTGCGCGGGCTTGAAGTGCCGGCGTGGCTTGCGGAGCAGATTACGGCGACGCCGGACCTCAACGCGGTGATTACGGAAAATGGGCTGGCGGCAAAGAGCGAAATCTGTGAAAAGACGCTGGATATGTATGTTTCGGCGTATGGAGCAGAGTCGGGGAACCTGGCGCTGAAGATTCTTTCAGTCGGCGGGCTTTACCTGGGCGGCGGAATTGCGCCGCGGATTCTGGAAAAGCTGAAGGACGGCACGTTTATGAAGGCCTTTACGGACAAGGGACGGCTGAGCCAGTTGCTAATCAATATGCCGGTGCGGGTGATTCTGGAGCCGTTTGCGGCGGTGCTGGGCGCGGCTTCCTATGCGGAGGCGCGCTCGGCGGAGATCAGCGGGGTTTCGCCGCGGGCGGCTTCGGTGAAGTTCTGATTGATTGGGCTGGACGGGCGTGAGGTTCAGAAGAATCCCACGTCCTTTCTGTTTCCGGTTGAGTTTCCGTTTACAACGGCAGTGAATGCGGTTGATCGAATGTTTGCGCGGATGCCGGTTTCGTCGCGGGCGAGGCAGCGAAGAGAAGAACCAGAATGCCTGCGTAGGCGAAGCCGTCAGCAGATATCTCTGCGCCGTGAGCGATGCGCATGACCGGCGGAAAGAATGCGGAGCCGATCAGTCCGTAGAGTCCCACCGCGACGGCATGTGCCAAGCCCAGCGACAGCCACAGGCCAAGGCGCGAGCCTTTCCAGAGCGCGATAAAGGGCAGCGAAACGGCCAGAAAGATTACGCTGCGGAGCAACTGTACGGCAAGAATTGTGCTGAGGCGCGGAACCTGACGCCCCACGACATGGGCCTGGTAATAAGGCATGACAATGGGCGCAACACATGCGCCGAAGATGAGGTATACCAACGGCCAACTGAGCCATGCAGCGGCTAGCCGGCCGGTCCATGCGAGCGGGCCGTGGTGAGGCAAGCCTGGGGCTGTTTCACGCTTGCCGAAGAGCCAGCCTGCGGCACTGCCGACAAGCAGGGCCAGGAGCAGGAAATAGCAGGTGACGATTGCCACCGCGCCATCAAAGAAATGTGTGAAGAACTTGCCTTCAATGACGTTGTTGACTCCCAGCACCATGTAAAGAAAGATGGCAAGGACAAGGGCGCGTATTTGCGACGAGGCGGCCAGACCGCGCGCCAGTGGATAAAGGCCAAGCACCAGAACCGCGCCGCTCAAAAGCTGCGGCAGTGGCCCGGTTGAGGCCGATGTGTTGCCAGGCATTTTGAGCGGACTGAGATGCAGCGCGCTGATTAGAACGCCGCTGAGGGCTACGGCGGCAACCGTGGCTACCCAGCAAATGGCGAGCTTTAAGAGGTCTTTCATTGTGGATTCTCCGCGAGAGTCGTGCGAGCCTTGCGCGCCCACATGATCTGTGCTTCCATGCCTCCGATTCCGCATTGGAAAGCTAAGAAGCCGGTGTTGACGGAAGAGAGTGCGCGCATGGCATCGAGGTTCTGGCGCAGCTCGGCGACATAGATGGCGAGTTCGGTTTCAAAGCGGGAGAGAAATTCGAGGGCGACGGTGCGGGGAACGTTGCCGTCCATGAAGGCGAAGCGGAGCATGAGTGAGGGCGCGTGCCAGATAACGTCGTTGCGAGTGACGGGCTGGTGGAGCGTGGCGAGTAAGAGGTCGATGCCGGTGGGAGTGAGGGCATAGGCGGTGCGGCTGCGGTTACCATCGGACGCAGAAAAGGGTTCTTCCACGGCGAGCAGGCCGCGAGCGTGCAGACGGCGGAGAGCTGGATAGATGGAGCCGGGGCTGTCGCTGTAGTGGCGCATGGCCGTGCCGGCAAAGGTCTTGCGAAGGTCGTAACCAGATTGGGGACGCTGGCGGATGAGGCCAAGTATGGCGAGCTCCAAGTCTGAGATAAGGGTTTTCATAGTACGATTCGTACTATAGTACGAATCGTACTACTAGACAAGCGAGGTTTGACTTGATGGTGCGTGAAACGGCAGGCCGGCGGGAGAGCGACGAAGATCAGGAGGAATTCAAGGATGAGCGCGGCGCGCAGCGCGGGACACGGGAGGATCGTAACAATTGGACGGAGCGCTCGCCGGGCGCGGGTTGCGTCTATGCTGGTAGGAACAGGATGAGCTTTGTGCGCATGATCGGGAGCGTCCGGTACGGGGTTGGGGAGATGGGGCGCGGCAGAGAAAAGTGCAGTAGGTTAGTCGCACTGCGCACGGTAGCGAGTTAGCAGGGCAACGGGTGGGGTGAGGTTCCTGTGATCCCACCCTTGCGCAAAAAAGCGCGCAAGAATGGGGCACCCGCACCCCACACCCGCACTTGGTGCGGCGCGGGATGTGTTGGCTGATGTGGAACTGGCTGCGGAGACAGAGACGCGATGGTGCGATGGGTTGGCATGGCGGTGGTTTGGCTGCTGATTGCGGCGGCGGCGGTTTATGCGGGGGATTGGGCGGTTTTCAAGCTGCGCGGCTCGCCTACGGAGACGGTTACGGTGAGCTTGTTTGTCTCGGCGCCGCTCAAGAACAACAAGATTGAGCTGGATTATACGGGGGATGAGAATTGGGCCTGCTCGGAGACGCTGTTTCCAGTGCTGCTGCCGGAGCCGGGTATGCAGCCTTGCTGGTATCTGCGGAAACATCGGAACCAGGTGGCTACGTATTGAAAGCCAGGGAACAGGGGAAAACAAAGGCAACAGCAAAGGCCGCTGCGGATTCTTTCGGTTCGCTCAGATTCAGATAACGATGCGCGATTGCTGCAGTTGCGGGGCGATCAGGGATTGGTTTGGCCGAGGACGGGCTGGCGGCCGGGTGTAGGCGCGTGCGGGCCGGTCATTTTCTTATAGACGCTTTCGTCGGCAGATTGCGTCAGCGAGTTGGCCTTGGCGTATTCGGCCTTGGCCTCCGCGGTGTTTCCTAATTTGCGATCGAGTTGGGCCAGGCGCCAGTGGATGCTGACTTCATCGGGCTTGAGTTTGGCGGCCAGGCGCATTTCGCGCAGGGCGTCGTCGTTGCGGCCGGCACTGGCGTCGAGCAGGCCGAGATCGAGATGCGCGAGCCAGAGCGAAGGGTCGAGCTGTGCAGCTTTTTCGAGTAGCGGTTGGGCCTTGTCGGGCTGGCCAAGCTGCATACGCGTGTCACCAAGGTAGAGGATAGCCTGAATTTGCGCGGGGTTGATGGCCAGCTCAGCTTCGAATTCCGGCGCGGCTTCTGCGTACTGCTTGCGGGTCCAGAGAAGATAGCCGAGGCCGAAGTGCGCGTCAGGCTGGTTGGGATCGACTTTGACAGCGGCGCGGAATTGCGCAATGGCGGTGTCGCGGTCTTTCAGCTCGTCAGAGGCTTCGCCAGCGAGCATATCGGCTTCCGCAGACTCGGCGTTGAGCGTGAGGATCTGTTGGTAGACGTCGAGGACGCATTGGTATTGCTTCGACCAGAGGCAGCTATGCGCGAGAGCCATGCGGAGCGGCAGGTTGTTGGGGTCGGCGGCTGCGGCGCGCTGAAAGTAGGGAACGGCCTGGGCGTATTCGGCGAGGCCGTAGTGCGCCATGGCCAGCAGGATGGTAAGACGCTGCGCCTGGGGCGGGTTGGGCGGTGCGTCTTTGAGCAGGCGGTTCAGCTCGGGGATAGCTTCGTTGAGGTTGCCGTCCTTGAAGAGCGCGAGCGCGAGGTCGAGGCGCAGGCCGGGCAGGCGCGGATCGAGGGCGAGCGCCCTGCGGTAGAGGACGATAGCTTCTTTGTAATGCTGCTGACGGGCTTCCAGCAGGGCGATGTGCGCATAAGGCTCGATGTCGGAAGGATGCGTCCTGAGGATGGCGCGCCATGCGGCTTCGGCTTCGGGGAATTGGCCTTGCTGCTCGAAGGTGATGGCGGCCTGGCGCTGAGCTTGTTGGCGTTGTTCTGGGGGCGTGGCAGGCGACTGAGCGCGCATGAGAGCGGGTGTTGCGATTCCAATCAGAGCAAGAGCGACGGGGAGCAGCCTTGGCACACGAGCCTCACGAAAAATATGCGATGCGATTGCTGTTTTCGATTTTCGCTCCGCGATGCGGGAGCCGGCAAATGGAGCGGAAAAGAAAAGGGTGCGGCAGACAAGTCTGCCGCACCCTGGTTTTGGTGACGGTTTAGAAGAGGAACTTACCGCCGAACTGGAAGACGCGCGGGTCATAGGTGCTGGTGACCTGACCGTACTGGCCGTCTGCGGTTCCAGTGTCGATGCCGTTGAATTGCGTGTGGTTGAAGGTGTTGAACGATTCGACCCGGAACTCAAAGCGCGGACCCTCCGCCTTGGTGAGCGGGAAGTCCTTGTAGAGAGACAGGTTCCAGTTGAAGAGACCCGGCTGGATGATGGTGTCCTTGCCCGCGTTGCCGAAGCCGTTGTTGGCGCCGCCTTCCCACGCCGGAACCGGATTGGCAAAGGCGGAGGTGGAGAACCACTGAGTGCGCGTCTTGGGGAAGCCGACCTTGCCGACGATGTCCGGCCGCGATACGGCGTTGCCGCCCAGGCCGAGCACGTCCTGGGAACCGTTGTAGTAGATGTTTTGCGGAGAACCGCTTTCCGCCTGGGTTACACCGGAAAGCTGCCATCCGCCCAGAAGCGTCCGTCCGAAGGCGTTCGAGTTCTTGAAGAACGGCTCGGCATAAATGTAGTTTGCGTTGAAGATATGGCGGCGGTCGAAGAGTCCTGAACCGCGGTCGTATCTCAGGTTGTAGGGATCGGAGACGGTGCTGGTGCCGGATTCATTGGCCGTGGTGAGATCGGCGCTCTGGATGTCGATCGCGTGAGACCACGTGTAGGCCAGCTCCAGGGTAAGCCCGTGGCGATTCTCCATGCGCAGCGAGGCCTGGAGCGAGTTGTAGGTGGCATTGGTCCCGTTTGTCTCCTGCACGATGTTGCTGTAGCCGAGGTACGGGCGGGAGTAGTTCGCGGTTGTCAAATTCGTCGGGCAGGTGGTGACGCCATCCACCGGATACCACGTGCCGCTGCAACCAGTCGCCACAGCTTCGCGAGCGGCTAGATTACTGAGGGCTAGGTCGTTGGTTTCCAGACGGTAATCCTGGTTCCACGCGCCAGAGCCGACATACTGGATGGCAGCCACCACGGACGGGGCTAACTGCTGCTGGACGCCGAGGCTGAACTGCGTCGTGGCTGGGTTGGGGTAGTAATACGACATGCTGGTCAGGCCTGCCGTAGCGACCGGAAGGGCCGCGGTTGCGCCGGTGGTGATGCTGGTTGTGGGCGATGAGAAGAAGACATTGCTCACGCTCGGCTGGTAGGCGAACGGCGGAGTCGTATCCAAGTCATAGATGTCGTTGCCCTGCATACGCTCGTAGAAGACGCCGAGTCCGCCACGGAGCACCGTCTTGCCGGTACCGAAAATATCCCACGAGAAGCCGATGCGCGGCTGCCATGTGAAATAGTCGTTCTGCACCAGGCCCCGTGGGAAGCCGTTGACGCCGGCCTGCTGGATGCCGTTAAGGTAGAAGGTTTCGTTGTTGACCGTGGACAATCCGGGGCTGGCAGCGGTGCATCCGCTTCCCGCTCCCGTGCAAAGCGTGCCAGCGCTGTTGAAGGTGGCTGCTTCGCTTGAGTCATAGGTGGTCGGAACGAAGTTTGCCACCTGGTTATTCTTCTCGTAGGTGTGCGGCATGACATCGTAGCGGATGCCGAGGTTGAGCGTGACCCGCGGGAACAAATGCCAGTCATCCATGGCATAACCGGCGTAGTTGTTGCTCAGCCAGTGATCCGTGCGCTGCGATTGCAACTGGTCATACGAACTCGCCAATCCCAGGATGAAGTTCAGGTAGGAGCTTCCGGTATACAACCCGCTAAAGCTGTAATCGCCTTCCGTGTCCGCCTGAAGCTGCTGGTTCTTGTCTTCGCGCATGTACGAGAAGCCGAACTTGAAGGCGTGTTTGCCCTTGATCCAGCTCAGGTCATCCCGGATCTGGTAGTTCAGATAGGAATTGTGCCAGGGCCAGTAGATCACGCTCCAGCTGGTGTTCAGCGGCGCGCCGAAGGAGACTTGCGGCAGGCGATTCTCCGCGTTGTTCCCGGTGAAGAAGCTGCCTGCGCTCCATCCGCTAGGCTGGGCATAGGTGCCGTAGGGGGTAACATTGATGGTATTGCCGTTGACGTAGAGGCCGGTTTCATTCAGCACACTGGGAGAAATCTCCTGCGTGAGACGGATCGCTGCGCCCCAGGAGGGATTGGCGAAGACGTCCCCGACGGTGTCATAGCTGTCGCCGCTCCACTGTGTGGGAATGATGGTCTGCGTCATCGCGTCGTGAATCCAGCTTCCCATCAGGTGATATTTTTCGCTGAAGTCGTGATCGATGCGAACCACGTCTTCACGTACATACGTGGGCTGCGTGGGCGAGGCCGTGTAGGTGTTGTTGGCCGAGTTCGGTTTGGGGATCGCTCCCGTACCCATGTATAGAACCGCATTCGGATCGACGAGATTGGCCGGAATCGTGTAGCCCGTTGAGGAACTGCCGGGGAACGGTTGTCCGGGAGTCAGGCCGTCTCGGGTTTCGAGAGCCGTATAGGCAGAG
>JASHPD010000384.1 GCA_030038315.1 Acidobacteriaceae bacterium | reverse complement strand
AAAAGGGGGTTGGCTGGCTCAAGCAGACTGGGCCGGTCAGGCAGGTGAAACTACGCGGGCTTCCCAAGGTGGACTGGTTGTTTGTCTTCAGTTGCGCGGCACACAACCTGCTCCGGCTACCCCGACTGATGATGCAGGCCATGACCGGCCCGCACTGTGCCTGAAGACCCAAAGCAGCGCCGCCAGAGCCGACTCCGAGGCCTCTGAACCCCACATCAACGCTGACCACAAACCACTTTCCAACAAATCTGAGCCCCAAAACAGCACAGATTCCCAGCAACGATGCCGCACACACACCTATTTCAACAAGTTCTTAGAGCAGTTCTCCTTCGGCGATAACCCTTTGAAGCCACATTCAATGAGATTTTTTCTTATTTAGCGTCGCGTCTTTCCGCCCGCTCGTTCGCGCTGCAGCTCGCGGTAAAGCTCGCTCTTGCCTCGGCCCAGCTCGCGCGCCAGGCGCTTCAATGCTTCCTTCTCATCCACGTTGTCGCGCGCTTCGATTGCGGCAACCCGCTCGCGGATACTTTGTGCGGAAGGCGAAGCCGCCTTGAGCGCAGGCGCTTCCACCAGCAGCGTGATCTCGCCGCGCACGCGATCGCGTGAAGCAAGTTCTCGACGAACCTCCTCCGCCGTGCCGCGCAGGAACTCCTCATGCAGCTTGGTCAGCTCGCGCGCCACCACGATGCGCGCCTGCTGGGGAAAGACCGCTTCGAGATCGGCGAGCGTTTCGAGAATCCGGTGCGGGGCTTCGTAAAAAACCAGCGTCCGTTCCGTACCCGCGGTCTGCGCGGCGAGGGCTTCAAGACGCGTGCGCCGCGCTCCGGCTTTTTCCGGCAGAAAACCCAGGAAGAGAAACTCGTTTGCCGGCAAGCCGGAAGCCACCAGCGCGCTCAGCGCCGCATTCGCGCCGGGAATCGGAATCACCGGCACGCCGGCTTCAATCGCGGCTGCCGCAAGTTTGCTTCCGGGATCGCTGATGCCGGGCATTCCCGCATCGCTGGCCACGGCGATGCGCGCGCCGGCCTTGATCGCTTCGATGAATCCGGCCGCGCGCGCCGCCTCGTTGAACTCGTGGCAGCTTTCCGTCGGCGTTGTGATTTGAAAATGATTCAGCAGCTTTTGCGTCTGCCGTGTGTCCTCGCAGGCGATGCAGTCCACGCCGCGCAGCACGTCCAGCGCGCGCAGCGTAATGTCGCCAAGGTTGCCGATGGGCGTGGCAACCAGATAGAGTCCCGGCGGTAGCGGAGTTTGTTCCCCGTCGGCCATTGCCCGGCTAATCTCCGTTCTCCTCGCGCTCGTAGCGGCGTTGCTCGGCCAGCAGAGACATGGAACTCATCAGGTTCTGCACGCTGACAATGCCGACAACGCGGCCGCTTTCAGTGACAGGGATCAGCGAAAGCCCGCGGCCGGCGGTGAGGCGGCGAATCGTTGCGCCGAGCGTATCCTCGGGCCGCGCCACCTGAAAGGCGCGCGACATGACCGACTGCACATAGCCGTTGCCGTCATTGCGCAGCGCGTCCACAATGCGCTGGCGCGAGACGATGCCCACCAACTGCGGCCCGCGCACTACGGGGAAATCCTCCTGCAGCGAGTGCACGCAGCGCGAGAGCGCATCGGCGAGCGTGTCCGAGGGCGAGAGCGTGGCAAAGTCGGTAAGCATGATCTCTTTCATGCGTACCGTATCCACTACGGACTGGAAAAAGACGCCTTGATCTTCAATCTGCGCGCCGATCATGATGAAGACGCCGGCGATGACCAGCCACGGGCTGTGCAGCAGCATTCCGCCGATCATGCCGGCGAGCGCAAGCAACTGGCCCAGGCCCGCGGCGGCGCGGCTCGCCGAGCCTACGCCGTGTCGCCGAGCAAAATCCGCTTTCAGCAGCCGGCCGCAATCGAGCGGATACGCGGGCATGAGGTGCAGCACGCCCAGCCCCGCCAGCATCCACAACAGCGAGCGCAGCAGATGCGCCGAGGTGATGAGCGGAAGGCTGATAAGATTCAAATCCGGCGCCACGCCCAGAAACATTCCGGCCAGCATCAGCGCGGTGAGCGTGTTTGCCAGCGGCCCGGCGGCGGCCAATGCGTAGCGCGCGCCGCCGTTGGTGGCCAGTTCCTGGCTCTCCGGCGTGGCATAGGCAAAGAGTCCGCCGATGGGCAGCAGCAGAATGGCGCGCAGCCGCAGCCCGAACCATGCGACCACCAGCAGGCGCGCGGTTTCACGCACGGCCACGGCCGCGACAAGCACGAAGAAAAGCCCGATGCCGCGCATGACGGCGTAGCTGCCGCCCTCCGTTGCGCCCAGGCCCGCGCAGGCCACGGCAAGCAGCAGAAAGAAGGTGTGGACGCGGAGTTCCACGCCCATCCATCGGCCTAACGGGATCGACCAGCCACGCATACGGTCATTGTAGAGGGTCGGTGCCGTATGCTGGAGCCTGCAGGCTGTCTCATTCTCCGACGACGGCCAAAGACACCGCATGTTCGGCCTGCCTGAAGGCGGGTCCAGGGTTGTCCATCGAAGCGGTGGAGCCATTGATGAAACAGCTTTTATGCGCGTGATTGCCGGCGAATTCCGTTCCCGCTCCCTTGACGCTCCGCCTGGGCTGGCCACGCGCCCCACCAGCGACCGGCTGCGCGAGACGCTGTTCAATGTGCTTGCGCGGCGGATCGAGGGCGCGCGATTTCTCGATCTCTACGCCGGCTCCGGCGCTGTGGGCATTGAGGCGTTGAGCCGCGGCGCATCGCATGTGGAGTTTGTGGAGAAAACCCGTCCGGCGCTGAAGGTGCTGCGCGAAAATCTGTCGCGGCTAGGCATTGCCGGCTGCGTTGCGGTGCGCGCGGAGGCCGTAAGCTCGTTTCTTCACGGAATTGTTCCGGTTTTTGGGCCGGTTGCAGGCTTCAACCTCATCTTTCTCGATCCGCCCTACGATCTGGCCGCCGAGTACGAGAGTGCGCTGAGCCTGCTCGGCGGCAAAGGCGGCTTATGGCTGAGCGAGGACGCCATTGTGATCGCGGAGCACCGGCGGAAACAACGGACCGAAGAGCGCTATGGCGCGCTTGCGCGGACACGCCTGCTGGAGCAGGGGGACGCGGCATTGAGCTTTTATGCTCAGAATCGCGTGTAGCTCGTGCAAATCTACGCGCAGGCCGCAATCGTCGCTTGCCCCAGGGCGAGGCCGCCGTCATTAGGCGGAACAATGCGGTGAACGAGGACGTGAAAACTTTCGCGTTCAAGCGCTTCTGTGGTTAAGCGCAGAAGAAGAACATTCTGAAAGACTCCGCCGGTGATGCCGGCCGTCGTTAACCCGGTGAGAGTGCGAGCCCGCACGCAGCAGGCCGCGATCATCTCCGCTACACCGCGATGGAAGCGCGCGGCGATGACCGGCTTTGGCGTGTTGTTGCGCATGTCGTGGAGCATGGCCTGCCAGACCGGCGCGGGATCGATGGCAAAGGGTTCTCCGATTGTGAATGCGAAGGAATAATGGCCTGCGTCTTCGGCGGAAGCGGCGAGCGCCTCAAGCTCCATGGCTCCTTGCGCTTCATAGCTGACTTCGTGACGCACGCCGAGCAGCGAAGATGCGGCATCAAAGAGCCGGCCCATGCTTGAGGTGAGCGGGCTGTTGAGGCCAAGCTCCAACTGGCGGGTGAGCGTGCTTTGTTCCTGTTGCGCGCAGTGCGCGACGCATGGCAGACCGGGCTCCCACGCAAGGCCCGCCGCGTGGAGATGCGCGAGCGCCATGCGGTAAGGCTTGCGGACGGCGCTGTCTCCGCCGGGCAGGCGGATATATTTGAGATGCGCGATGCGATTGAAGCTGCGATAGCCGGCGGCGAGGATTTCTCCGCCCCAGATGGCGTTGTCGGTTCCGAGACCGGTGCCGTCAAAGACTACGGCGAGAATTTGTGCCTGGTTGGGAAGATTGTGCTCGGCCATGAGCGCGGCGGCGTGAGCGTGATGATGCTGCACATGGATGAGCGGAAGATGGTTGCCTGACGCGAATGCCGAGGCCCAGCGCGTGGAGAGATAACCGGGATGCAGGTCGCAGGCGACGGCTTCCGGCTCAATGTGAAAGAGGCGGCGCATCTGCTCGAAGGCGCGCTCGTAAGCGTGCTGCGTTTCGAGGTTTTCCATGTCGCCGATGTGCTGGCTGAGATAGGCGCGGCTGCCGCGCGCGAGGCAAAATGTGGCTTTCAGCTCGGCGCCTGCGGCGAAGATGGATGGGCCTGCCGCGGGCAGCGCGACGGGCAGGGGCGCGTAGCCGCGCGAGCGGCGGATGGGCAGCTCGCGCGCGGCGTGGACGCGGAGAACGGAATCGTCGCAGACGACGTGGATTTCGCGGTTGTGGAGGAGGAATGCGTCGGCTAATTGAGAGAGGCGCGCCAGGGCTTCATCGTTGTCGCGGGCGATGGGCTCATCGGAGCGGTTGCCGGAGGTCATGACCAATGGTGTTTCTTCAAGCAGGAGCGCGTGGAGCGGTGTGTAGGGCAAAAAGAGGCCGAGCTGTGACTGGCCGGGAGCTACGCTTTCCGCTAACGGGCGCTGCGCATCGGCGCGCTTGTTGAGAAGCACGATGGGCCGTTCACGGCCGGTGAGAATTTTTTCTTCTCCCGGGTCGACATTCGCATAAAGGCGCAGGGTTTCCATATTGCGGAGCATGACGGCGAAGGGCTTGTCTGCGCGGCCTTTTCTGCGGCGCAGCTCTTCGACGGCGAAGTCGTTTGTCGCATCGCAGGCGAGATGAAAGCCGCCAATGCCTTTGATGGCGAGGATGGCTCCTGCACGCAGGAGGCGCTGCGCTTCGCGCAAGGCCTCGTCGCCGGTGAGGTTGGCTGGATGGAGATGAAGCTGCGGGCCGCACTGGGGGCAGGCGATGGGCTGCGCGTGGAAGCGGCGGTCGAGCGGGTTGCGGTATTCGGCTTCGCAGGCGGGGCACATCGTGAAGCCCGCCATTGTCGTGAGCGGGCGGTCGTAAGGCAGGTCTCGAAGGATGGTGAAGCGCGGGCCGCAGTTGGTGCAGTTGTTGAAGGGATAACGGTAGCGGCGATTGGCGGGATCGAAGAGCTCGGCGAGGCAGTCGGGGCAAGTGGCAATGTCGGGCGGAACGGGCGTGTTTTCGCCAGCGAGAGCGTGGCTGTGGCGGATGGTGAAGGCGGTTTCGTGAAGCGCGGGGATGGCCGTGGATTCCAGCGCGTCGATGCGGGCGAGCGCGGGCGGCTCTTCGCGGAGGATGCGGAGGAATTCTTCCAGCGCGGTCGAAGCGCCTTCGGCTTCGATCTCGACTCCGGCGGAGTTGTTGATGACGAAGCCGGCAATGCCGCAGCGCAGCGCGGCCCCGTAAACAAAGGGCCGAAAGCCGACCCCCTGCACGACACCCGTGATATGGATTTTTCGGCGGAGGATGGGCGGCGGCATGGCGTCATTCTAGTTGCGCGGGCGTACGGTGGTGGAATGGCAACTTTATGCCATAGCCACGGCGCGGTGCGGAGAGGATACTTGGTGGTTTGAAGGGAGATTGCTGACGATGACCGCTATTGCCTCTTCCGCGCAGGAGCAGCTACAGGCGCGGCTCTCCGACCCGCGCACGGTGGACTCGCTCAACCGGCTGCTCGATCACGTGGACACGATTTCGGCAAGCATGGAGATGTTGGAAGGCTTTCTGCGGCGCGGAGACCAGATTGCGGACAATGTTTCCGACAGCGTTGAGGATCTGCGCGCAGGCGATAAGGGTGAGACCGCGGCCTTTGTCGAGAAACTGCCGAATCTTGCGAAGGCCGGAACGAGGATGGCGGACGTGGCCAATTCGGCGGCTGCCGAGCGGCTGCTGCAATCGGGGCTTTTGGAGCGGCTGGCCGATCCGAACACGATTGCCGGGCTGACGACGATGCTGGACAAGCTGGACCTGCTGGCCTTTGCGGCGGCTTCCGTGGATGAGTTTCTGCGCCGCGGAGATGAGATTGCGGATTCAGCGGCGGACAGTATGAAAGATGTGCGCAAGCTCGCCTCTTCTGTGAATCTCGATCAGGTGAAGGGTGTTGCCGCCGCGCTTCCGCAACTGACCGCGGCCGGGCATGAGATTGTGACGAGCGGGCTGCTGGACCAGGTATCGACGCTGAGCGGGGCGGGCATGACGCTGGCCAAGGCCGGTTTCTTCGAGCCGAAGACTGTGAGCCTGCTGGCGGAGATGGGACAGGCTGCCGCGGAGAGCTATGATAAGGCCAAAGCCGCGCCGCAGAAGCACTACGGCGTCTTCGACCTGCTGAAGGTGTTGAAGGAGCCGTCGATTCAGAAGACGCTGAACATTGTCATCGAAGCCTCGCGGCAGTTTGGATCAAAAGTCCGTGCATGAGCTATCGATCATCCAGAGCGTAGTTTCCACGGTCACGGAGGCGATGAGCGCGAGGCCGGAGCGGATTCTGCGCGTGCGCCTGCTGGTGGGCGCGCTGAGTGGCGTGGTCGAGGGCGCGCTGCAATTCGGATACGAGATTGCCACCGACGGCACGCCGCTGGCCGGCTCGAAGCTGGAAGTGGTGAGCCTGCCGGTGGTGATTTACTGCAAGCACTGTGAGGCGTTGCGTGAGATGGAAGGCGTGCAGAGCTTTCGCTGCCCGGTGTGCGGCACGCCGAGCGGCGACATCCGCCAGGGGCGCGAGCTGGAGATTGAATCGGTAGAGATTGAGGAAGCGGCATGACGACGCGAATTGTCGAACTGCGCAAGGGAGTGCTTAAGAAGAACGACGAGCTTGCGCATGAGCTGCGCTCGCGGTTTGAGGATGCGGGGTTGCTGGTGCTGAATCTTGTTTCAAGCCCCGGAACAGGCAAGACGGCATTTCTCGAACGCACACTGCGCGAGCTGCGCGCGGCCGGCGCGCGGCCGGCGGCTCTGGTGGGCGATCTTGAGACCGACAACGATGCGCGGCGGCTTGCGGCGAGCGGCGCGCCGGTGCGGCAGATCAACACGCATGGGCGGTGCCACCTGGAAGCGGAGATGATTGGGCAGCATCTCGAAGGCTGGAATCTCGCCGACTTCGATACTCTCTTCATTGAGAATGTCGGCAATCTTGTCTGCCCTTCCTCGTATGATCTCGGCGAGGCTGTGCGCGTGGCATTGCTCTCCGTCACCGAGGGTGAGGACAAGCCGTTGAAGTATCCGACGATCTTCAACTCCGCCGACATTGCCGTGATTACAAAGATCGATCTTGCGGCGGCGTGCGAGTTTGACTTAGGGCTGGCGCGCAAAAACCTTCACGAGGTCCGTCCCGGCATCACGATTCTCGAAACCTCGTCGAAGACAGGCGAGGGCTTTGATGCGTGGCATTCCCTGCTGGAAAGCCTTCGCGCGGGACACCCGAGCCTGCACGCGGCGCACACGTAATTGCCGCTGCGGCAATTCGACATGGATGATTCCTGATACCATCGACGCGATGGAACACGACGTCTCCACGCACGCCGCGGAAGAGATCGAAGCATTGCGCATGGAAGTTGCCCGGCTGACGCAGGAAAACCGCGCCTGGGCCCGCAATATGGATATTTTGCGCGCGGCGGTCAAAACCTCCATCGATGAGTTGGACACGATGCGGCTGGCTGAGACGCTTGCGCGGCTGGCGGCGCAGATTACCTTCGCCGAGCGCGCCACTGTGGGCATCCTGGAGTACGGCTCGGTTGTGGCGCAGGCGCATTATCCGGCTGTTGGCGCGCAGGAGGGTGTCGCGTATGTGTATCCGCCCGAACTCAAGCGTGGGCCGGGCACGGGGCTTGCCCCGCACGTAGTCGATTCGGCGCAGACGCTGCTGTGCCGGAACCCGCGCACAGATCCGAGCCTTGGCGTGGATTTCGCGTTGCGGCATCAGGTTCGCAATGCGGCCTGCGTGCCGGTGCTCAATCATCAGTCCACGGTGATCGCGTTCCTCGAAGTGACAAACCGCAAGGCCGGCGCGCTTTTTACGCAGGAAGATGTGCGCAGCCTCGAAGCATTGGCGCTTGCTTCTTCTGTGGGTGTGCAGCGCGCGCGGCTGCTGGACCGGCTGAGCGAGTGGTCGCGCTCGCTGGAGATGCTGCTGAGCTTTAACGCGGCGGTGAACCAGCATCTGGACGCGGCGCAGTTGATCCGGCACCTGGTGGAGAATGCTGGATTGTTTCTGAAGGCCGACGGCGGCATGGCCGGGTTGCTGGTGCAGGCTGCCAGCGGCGAGGCCGAGATGGTTTGCGATGTGTTGTGGGCTCGCAATGCCTGGCACGACTGGCAACGGCGATGGAAGAGCGGCGAAGGCATTGCCGGCTTTATGATGGAGAGCGAGTTTCCGTATCTTTCGAACGAGTATCCAAGCGATCCGCTGGCCGATGCCGAGCTGGTGCGCCGCTTCGATGTGCGCCACGCGCTGGCGGTTCCCATCAAGGATCAATCCGAAGCGGTGATCGGATTTTTCAAACTGCACCGCTCGACGCCGCAGACGCCGTTCAACTGGCAGGACGCGGCGTTTCTGGAGTCGCTGGCGAATGTGACGGCCGTGGCGATTCGCAACGCGCAACTGCTTAAGGCGCTTGAGGTGCGCGGGCAGGAGATTCGCGCGCTCTCAGCCAACCACGTCAACCGCCTGGAAGAAGAACGGCAGCACATCTCGCGCGAGCTGCACGACGAGGCAGGACAGATTCTCATCGGCATCAAGCTTGCGCTGCAGGTGGCCGCGCGGCAAATTCCTGTCGGGCAGACCAGCCTGCGGCATGATCTCGATGAGCTGCGCGATCAGGTGAATCAGGCGACGAAGCGCTTGAAAGATCTTGCGCAATGGCTGCGCCCGCCGACACTCGACCAGCTTGGCCTGGAAGTAGCGCTGCGGCAGTTGGCGTCGGACTTGAAGAATCGCGCGGGCTTTGAGGTTGAAATTGCAGTCGATCCGATCTCACCGCGGCTGCCGCAGTCGTGGGAGATTGCGCTCTATCGTGTGGCGCAGGAGGCGCTGACGAATGTGCTGCGCCATGCCGAGGCGGAGAATGCGCAACTGGAGCTAAGGTGCGCGGAAGACCATGTTTCGCTGGTTGTGCGCGACCGCGGCTGCGGATTCGATCCCGGCACGGTGGCCGGCGGGCTCGGCCTGCTGGGAATGCGCGAACGGGCCGGCATGTTGGGCGGCGCGCTGACAGTACATTCGACGTCGGGGCGCGGAACGGAGATTCGCATGGAGGTGCCGCGGCCATGACGGTTGCAAAGCCGGTTCGAGTGATGCTGGTGGACGATCATGCGCTGGTGCGGCGTGGGCTTGCGGCATTGCTGCGCGCGGACAACCGCTATGAAGTGGTTGCCGAGGCGAGCGACGGCGAAGAAGCCTTGCTCCGGCTGGAAACTGTTGACGCGGACGTGACGATTCTCGACCTGTCCATGCCGCGCCTGAACGGCCTCGACACGCTGCGCCGCATGGCGCGCCAGCATCCTAAGACACGCACGATCGTTCTTTCCATGTATGACGACGATCAGTTTGTTGCGCAGGCGCTCCAGGACGGCGCTTACGGCTACGTGCGCAAGCAGGCAATGGACGATGAGCTCTTTGGCGCGCTGGACCGCGTGACGCAGGGCAGGAAATATGTCAGCCCGGCAATCGATCTCGAACGCGTTGAAAATCGCCATCTCGAACGCATCGATCTCACCGACCGTGAGCGTGAGGTGCTGCAGCTCATTGTGGATGGGCATACGACGCAATCCGTTGCGCAGATCCTCTCCATCAGTCCGCACACCGCTACGCGCCACCGCGCCAATTTAATGCAAAAGCTCGGCGTGCACACGCAGATGGAGCTGGTCCGCGCCTCCGTGCAGCGCGGCCTGGTGGTGCTGCCGAAGCCTCCGCTCGAAGGCTGACCCGGTTTTCCCGAAAAATCGCGCAAAATACCAAATTCTTGCTATTGAGCATCGTTGTCCGGCGCGCGAATAATCGGCTCTTGTCTTGGGGTCGGCAAAGGTCCGCAAACCCCGGAGGTCAATCTCAAGGAGAGTTGATTATGGCGAGCCTGCTCTGGTTGCAAGGCGGGGCGTGTAGCGGCAATACGATGTCGTTCCTCAATGCCGAGGAGCCCAGCGCCTGCGATCTGGTGACTGATTTCGGCATCGACGTGCTCTGGCATCCGTCGCTCGGCATGGAAATGGGCGACAACGCAAAGAAAGTTTTCTACGATTTATCCAGCGGGGCAAAGCCGCTGGATATTTTTGTCTTTGAAGGCACGGTGATCCTGGGGCCGAACGGCACGGGGCGCTTCAACATGTTTGCCGACCGGCCGATGAAGGACTGGGTGAAAGAGCTGGCCGCGCAGGCCGGCGCGGTAGTGGCCATCGGCGATTGCGCCTGCTGGGGAGGGATTCCGGCGACGGACCCGAACCCGGTGGACAACGTTGGGTTGCAATTCCTCAAGCGCAAGCAGGGCGGTTTCCTGGGCACGGATTTCAAGTCAAAGTGGGGATTGCCAGTCATCAACATTCCCGGCTGCCCGTCGCATCCGGACTGGGTGACGCAGATTCTTGTCGCCGTGGCTTCGGGGCGCGCAAAAGACATTGCCCTCGATGATCTGCAGCGGCCGCAAACCTTTTTCAAGACCTTTACGCAGACGGGCTGCACGCGCGTGCAGTTCTTTGAATACAAGCAATCGACCGTCGAGTTCGGGCAGGGCACGCGCACCGGCTGCCTCTTCTATGAGCTTGGCTGCCGCGGCCCGATGACGCACTCGCCGTGCAACCGCATTCTGTGGAACCGGCAATCTTCCAAGACGCGTGCGGGAATGCCTTGCACCGGTTGCACGGAGCCGGAGTTCCCGTTCTACGACCTCAAGCCGGGCACGGTCTTCAAGACGCAGAAGATCAGCGGAACGATTCCGCGCGAGGTGCCGAGCGGCACCGATCACGTGACGTACATGGCGCACGCGGCGGCTGCTCGCATTGCCGCGCCGAAGTGGGCCAAGGAAGACATATTCGTCGTCTAGCGCGCAAGCGGACAGCCAGAAAGACACAGGAGAAGTCATGGCAACTACGGTAGCTCCCTCAGAGATGCGGATCAGTCCGCTCGGACGCGTGGAAGGCGATCTCGATCTCAAGATTTCCATTCGCGACAACGTCGTCACCGACGCATGGACGGAAGCCAGCATGTTTCGCGGCTTCGAGATCATCCTCAAAGGCAAAGACCCGCAGGCCGGCCTGATTGTGACGCCGCGCATCTGCGGCATCTGCGGCGGCAGCCATCTGTACAAGGCTGTCTACGCGATCGATACGGCCTGGAAGACCCATGTCCCCCAGAACGCAACCCTCATCCGCAACATTGCGCAGGCGTGCGAGACGCTGCAATCCATTCCACGCTGGTTTTATGCGCTGTTTGCGATTGATTTGACCAACAAAAACTACGCGCAGGCCGCGGAGTACGACGAGATTGTGCGGAGATTCGCGCCTTTCGTCGGCACCTCGTACGAGCACGGCGTTACGCTCTCGAATAAGCCGGTGGAAGTCTACGCGATCTTTGGCGGACAGTGGCCTCACTCGAGCTTTATGATCCCCGGCGGCGTGATGTGTGCGCCGACGCTCTCGGACATTACGCGTTCCGTGGCGATTCTGGACTACTGGAAACGCGAGTGGCTCGAAGGCCAGTGGCTCGGCTCATCGATCGAGCGCTGGCTCGAAAACAAGACCTGGGACGACGTGTGGAAGTGGGCCGATGAGAACGACGCGCAGCGCAATTCGGATTGCGGATTGTTTTTGCGCTTCGCCCGGCGCGTCGGACTCGACAAGTTCGGCCAGGGCAGCGGCACGTATCTTGCAACCGGCACCTACTTCCAGCCGGAGCTTTACGAGAATCCGACTGTGGATGGGCGCAATGCGGCGCTCATCAACCGCTCCGGCGTTTACGACGGCAAGGACTTCCACGACTTTGACCATTTGAACGTGCGTGAAGACACGGCGCACTCGTTCTATCGCGGCAGCACCTACCTGCATCCGTGGGAAGGCGTCACCGAGCCGATCGATCCGCTCGACGGCCACAAGCAGGGCAAATATAGCTGGGCCAAGTCGCCGCGCTATGAGGTGCATGGCAAGGGCGCTCTGCCGCTCGAAGCCGGTCCGCTCGCGCGCCAGGTCGTTGCCGGCCGCCCCAATGCCGCCGCGCATCAGGATTACGATCCGCTCTTCCTCGATGCGATTACGACGGCAGGGCCCAGCGTGCTGGTGCGCGTGATGGCGCGTATGCACGAGGCTTGCAAATACTACAAGCTGGTGCGCAAGTGGCTCGACCAGGTAGACCTTCACGACAAGTTCTACACCAAGCCCGTCGAGTACGCCGAGGGTAAAGGCTTCGGCTCGACGGAAGCCGCGCGCGGCGCGCTCTCTGACTGGATCGTCATCAGCAACGGACGCATTGAGAACTACCAGGTAATTACGCCGACGGCGTGGAACATCGGCCCGCAGGACAGCCAGCAGGCGCACGGGCCGATGGAGCAGGCCTTCATCGGCGCACACATCACGGACCCGACCGATCCGGTGGAGATGGGCCATGTGGCGCGTTCGTTTGACTCATGCCTCGTCTGCACTGTTCATGCGTACGATGAGAAGACGGGCAAAGAGCTTTCGCGCTTCCGCATCGGCGAAGGCATGTGAGGGAATGGAAGCAGATCGAATGGATGCAGGTCTCGAAGCAAGGCCGGTTCAAACACTCATCGTCGGCTGCGGCAACATTCTGCGCGGGGACGACGCGGCCGGCCCTGTCTTCATTCGCAGGCTTTGGGAACGCGGGCTTCCTTCCGGCGTGCGCTGCGCGGACGGAGGCACGGGAGGCATGGATGTCGCCTTTCAGATGCGCGGCGTACCGGAGGTCATTCTTGTGGATGCGTGCCGCAGCGGCGCCGAGCCCGGTTCTCTTTTTCGCGTGCCGGGGAGCGAGCTGGAACATCTGCCGCCCGTTGCCGGAATCAACCTTCACTCCTTTCGCTGGGATCATGCTCTTGCCTTTGCGCGCTGGCTCCTCAAAGAGGAGTATCCTCGGAACGTCACGGTATTTCTCATCGAAGCCGGGCAGATCGACTTCGGCGCGCCGCTGTCGCCGGCCGTGGACGGCGCGCTCAGGCGGCTCGAAGAGCTTTTTGCTACGCAATGGAGCAGCGCTCATGCCCACGCCACAGCCAGCACCGCAACAGGGGCCGCTTGAGATTGATTACACCGATCGCGGTTACATCCTGCTGCCTGCGCATCTGGCGCGCCAATACTTTCCCAACGACGTGCTGGTGCTGATGGTCAAGGGCGACGAAGTCTGGATGCTTCCCACGCGCGGCCCGGTCGCGGGAGGGCTTCTGTTGAAGCAGCGCAACCCGGATGGAGATCGCAGCCTGCTTGCCGCGCCGTATCTGCCCGCTGAAGCCGAAGCAGGCCGCTGGCCGGCTTTCTGGGATGAGCGCGCAGGAGCTTTGCGCGCGGCGTTTCGCATCCGGCAGCTTGAGCAGCGGCGGCTTGAGCCGGCGATTGCGGCGAAGGCCGTAGTTGAGCCGGAGCAGGGCCGCTGGGTTGTGTATCTCGAACTGGGATTTTCCTCGCCCGGCTCCGCGGAGATTCGCACCGAGCGCCGCCGCATTGCCGACTATCCCACGCAGGAACGCGCAAGGGTGGCAGCCGGATGGATTGAGCGCACTGCCGACCGCGATTTCCGGCAGAGCCTTGGATATTAGCGGCGATTGGGATTTTGACAGGGGTATTGACCCGATGAGTAAAACAATGACGCAAGACGCGATTCAACTTCGCCCGCAGCCTGTGGGCATCTTTCCCTTTCCTGTCTCCTTTTTGCTGCTCCCCGAGCCGGAGGGTGAAAAAAGCCGTGAAGCATTTGCCGCGCTGCTCGCCGGAGACGCGACTGCGGCCGCCGATGCAAACTGGCGATTCTACGTGCTGGCGCTTGAAGGCCGTATGGAAGAGGCTTTTCACGCGGTGCGCGGCGATGCGGTTCTCTACAACTGGAACCGCTTTGTGCTCGCGCCCGGTCCCGCGGCATACAAGTCGCTGCAAAGCAGCCTGCCGCAGGAGATGCTGCCGCTGCTGGAAGCCGCCGCCTACACCTTTGGATTGAATGAATCGCTTCCGCGGCCGGGCGACCTGGACCGCGAACTGCGCGCGCTGGTTTTGCTTACCGCCGCCTCATGGCATCTGGAGCGCGAGGAAGCGGACAAAGCGATTGCCCCGCTGCGGGAAGCGCTGGCTCATGCGCGCGCAGCCTCGCCGCTGCTTGCTGCGCAGATTCTGCATCAGATTGCCGATGTGGAGCGCGGAAGCTCGCCGGCAAAGGCGATTACGCATTACAAGGAAGCGATTCGCATGGCAGAGGAATCCGGCGCGCCTGCGTCACTGCGCGCTGAGCTGTGGTTGAATCTCGGCACAGTGCTTCAAGAATCCGCGCGGGGAAACCGTTCCGCGCTGATCGAAGCCTCACGCGCCTACCAGGAAGCGATTCGCTGCGGGCTGAGCCTGGAAAACCAGCCGGAACAGTACGCCTTTGCGCAGATGAATCTTGCCCTGGCGTATCTTTCAATACCCGCGCGCGAGGCCAGCGACCAGTTGCGCATGGGCATTGCCGTACAGGGACTGCGTGAAGCGCTCAAGGTCTTCCAGCGCGAGACGCATCCGGAGATGTGGTCTTCGGCGCAACTGAATCTTGCCAATGCGTTGCAATATCTTCCCACTTCGCATCCGCAGGAGAATCTGGAGCAGGCTGTCGAGCTTTATGAAGAGCTGCTCTCTGTGCGCAACAAGGCTCTTGATCCGCTCGGCTACGCGCGGCTGCTGGCCAACCAGGCCAACGCGCTCGCGCATCTGGGAATCTTTCAGCCCGCGCTGGAGAAGCTGAATGAGGCGCACAAGCTCTTCCACTGGCACGGCGAGCCGGAGATGGCCGCGTCGATTCTTGAACAAACTGCCGAAATCAACCGGAGCATCGGCAGCCGCGTGCGGGAAGGAGCCGCGTAAGCGATGGAGTTGCACGAGCGCCAGCAATTCGACTTTCTTCTGCATACCGCCGTCGAGCGCTACGCCGAACGCCTCGAACAGCGCAATGAGGGCGCACATCGCGCGCTGGAACGGCTGCGCCGCGATCCGGAAGGGGAAGGCGTATGGCTCAGCGAATTTGTCGAAGCGGTCTTCGGCGATTTTCTGCTCGACAACAGCGCCGGCGCGGCCTTTGTGATCCGCGCCCTTGCCTCGCGCAAGGCGCCGGAGTTATCGTCAAAGCCCGGCCAGCTCCCCGGACAGACCGTGGAGCAATTCACCATCGCTTTCGCGCAGGCGGCCTTTGCGGCTCTTTTCCGGCAGAAGACGGAAGAGATCCTGGAACAGCACGCAAGTTTTGAGGCCACGCAGGCCGGGACAAATTAACACAATGGCATCCGTCGCTACGCTCACCAACTCGGAACTCGACGAACTGGCCCGCAAGGTCGATGAGGCGCTTGCCGCTGTGCGCACACTGTCTCCGGAGGCGCAAAGGCCTGCGCTCGATCTCAAGAATGCGATCGAAGCCTTCCACAAGCTCGGCCTGACGAAGATTATCCAGCGGCTGAAGGAAGACCCGCGCGGCAAAGAGCTGCTCTTTGAGCTTGTCGATGACCCCGCCGTTTACGCGCTCTTCGCCATGCACGGCCTGGTGCGCGAGGATTTGAGCGTTCGCGCGGCACGCGTGCTCGACACGGTGCGGCCTTATATGCAGTCGCATGGCGGCGATGTGGAACTGGTGAGCGTGAGCGCGGAGACGATTGTGGTCAAGCTCTCCGGCTCCTGCAATGGCTGCTCGATGTCCGCAGTGACGCTGCGCAACACGGTGGAAGAAGCCATTCACGAACATCTGCCGCAGATTCGCAATGTGCAGGTAGCGCCGAATGAGCCGGACCATGCACATGCCGATGCCGACAGTGCAAAGGCCGGATTTGTTCCTCTGGGGTCGATCGCCGGCACGCCGAAGCTCGATCACGGCTGGACGCTTGGGCCGCCGGCAGCGGATGTGCAGGAGGCAGTCCCATTCCGCTGGGACGCGGATAGCACAAGCATTCTGATCGTGCGCTTCCACGGGCGGTTGCAGGCCTTCCGCAACGAGTGTGCGCACCTGGGAATGCCCCTCGACGGCGGCAGCATCGATCCGGAGAGCGGCGTGCTCGTCTGCCCGTGGCATGGCTTCCGCTTTGACTGCGCATCGGGCGAGTGCCTCACCGTTCCTGAAGCGCAGCTTGAGGCTCTGCCGCTGCGCGTGGAGCAGGGCCGCGTGATTGTGAGGACCGCCGCATGAGCGTGACTGCAAAATCCTCCGCACAGAACATCTGGCTCGGCGCATACTCGCCGGGCGGTCTGGCGTTGCCTGCCGCGCATCCGACAGCGTCGCAGCTCTATGCACCGCGCGGAGTCTTCTTCAACGAGGATTGGCTTGTGGTTGCCGACAGCGGCAATCACCGCATCCTGCTCTGGCATGGCCTGCCGGAAGAAGACGGGTGCGAAGCCGATCTCGTGTTGGGGCAGCCGGACTTCACAAGCGAAGGGCCGAAGCTGCTGCATCTGCCGACCGGCGTGATGATCCATGAAGGGCGTTTGATTGTTGCCGACGCGTGGCATCACCGGCTGCTGGTGTGGAATGAGATTCCGCGAAAGAATAACGCCGCGCCGGATTACGCAATCGGACAACCTGATCTCGCAGCGGTCGAGCCGAATCGCGGACAGAGCATTGCATCGGCAAAGTCGCTCTATTGGCCTTATGGATTTGGTTTTGCAGGCGGATGGTTCTGGATTGCGGATACGGGCAATCGGCGCGTGCTGGGCTGGCCGAAGCTGCCGCAGGCGGACGAGCCTGCGCAGGTCGTGCTTGGGCAGGCGGATGCGCACGGCGGCGAAGAGAATCGCGGCGGAGCAGTGAATGCCCGCTCGTTTCGCTGGCCTCACGCGATTGCGGGAGACAGCGAGCACCTGCTGGTTGCCGACGCAGGCAATCATCGCGTGCTGGGATGGACGCCTGTTCCGCGCGAGGATTGCGATGCGGCGCTGGTGCTGGGGCAAAGCGGCTTCAGCACTGCCGCGGAACTGCCCTACATTCCGCAGGGCGCGTCGCGGCTGCGTTTTCCTTACAGCCTTTCTCTAGAAGACTCACGCCTCGCCGTCGCGGATACGGCGAACAACCGCATTCTTGTGTGGAATGAAATTCCCACGAGAACCGCGCCCGCGCAATACGTCCTAGGCCAGCCGAACTTTGATGCAAACGGCGAGAACCAATGGAAGGCTGTCACGCATGACTCGCTCTGCTGGCCCTACGGCATCTGGATGCACAACGGCCGTCTTGCCGTCGCCGACTCCGGCAACAACCGCGTCACGCTCTGGAGTCTCAACGAAGCGCTCGAACCCGCCGCGCCCATGGCCGCGGCATAAGAGGAGGAAACACGATGTGCCTGGCAATCCCCGGCCGCATTGAAGAGATTATCGAAAAAGACGGCGTCCGCATGGGCCACGTCAACTTTGACGGCATCCTCAAAGAGGTTTGCCTTGCCTATGTGCCTGAGATCGCCGTCGGCGACTACACCATTGTGCATGTCGGCTTCGCGCTCTCGCGTATCGATGAAGAATCCGCGCAGAAGACGCTGGCCACTTTCCGCCAGACGGGGCTGCTCGAAGAAGAGCTCGGCGCGGAAGAGCCGGCGGCAAAGGAGACGCTATGAAATACCTCACCGAATTCCGCGACGGCGAAGTCGCCTCCCGCATGGCCAAGGAGATCCGCCAGATCGTCACGCGCCCGTGGTGCATCATGGAGGTCTGCGGCGGACAAACGCATTCGATCATCCGCAACGGCATCGACCAGCTTCTTCCCGAAGGCGTCGAGATGGTTCACGGACCCGGCTGTCCCGTCTGCGTCACCCCGCTGGAAGTCATCGATCGCGCGCTCGCTATCGCCGCGCAGCCGGAGGTAATCTTATGCTCCTTTGGCGATATGCTGCGCGTGCCGGGCACAGACAAAGATCTTTTTCAGGTCAAAAGCGCCGGCGCCGATGTGCGCATTGTCTATTCGCCGCTCGATGCGGTGAAGATCGCCATCAAAAATCCCGAGAAAGAAGTCGTTTTCTTCGGCGTCGGCTTTGAAACCACCGCGCCGCCCAACGCGATGGCCCTGCACATTGCACGGCAGCAAGGCGTGCGTAATTTTTCCATGCTTGTCTCGCATGTGCTGGTGCCGCCGGCGATCGAGGCCATCATGCAATCGGAGAGCAACCGCGTGCAGGCGTTTCTTGCCGCCGGCCACGTGTGCAGCGTGATGGGCTACTGGCAATATCCGCCGATTGCGGAGAAGTATCGCGTTCCCATCGTCGTCTCCGGCTTTGAGCCGCTGGATATCATGGAAGGCCTGCGGCGAACGCTGCTTCAGCTTGAGCGCGGCGAGCACCGCGTGGACAACGCCTACGAGCGCATCGTCACCTTCGACGGAAATCGCACCGCGCAGCAGCTCCTTGCAGAGGTCTTCGAAGTCTGCGACCGTCCCTGGCGCGGTATCGGCGTCATTCCGGCGAGCGGCTGGCGGCTGAATGCGGCTTACCACGACTTCGACGCCGAGCGCCGTTTCGCCGTGACCGATATTCATGCCGTCGAGTCACCGCTCTGCCACAGCGGCGAGGTGTTGCGCGGCGCGCTCAAGCCCAACCAGTGCCCGGCCTTCGGCAAGCAATGCACGCCGCGCCATCCGCTCGGTGCAACCATGGTTTCCAGCGAAGGCGCCTGCGCCGCTTATTACAACTACGGCCGCTACATCGCCGTGGAAGAACTGACCCATGCCTGAAACTGCCAAGCCCGATTTCGCCAACTGGAGCTGTCCGCTGCCGCTGCGGGACTATCCGAATATCGTGATGGGCCACGGCGGCGGCGGCAAGCTCTCCTCAGAGCTTGTCGAGCACCTTTTTCTTCCCGCCTTTCGCAATGATGCGCTTGCGAACCTGGGCGATGCCGCCGTGCTGAGCCCGCTTCACGGGCGCATCGCTCTCTCTACGGACACCTTCGTTGTCCAGCCGCTCTTTTTCCCCGGCGGCTCCATCGGCAATCTCGCCGTCAACGGCACCGTGAACGATCTCTCAGTGAGCGGCGCGCGCCCGCTCTATCTCACTGCAGGCTTCGTCCTTGAAGAAGGCTTTCCCATTGCCGATCTTGCGCGCATTGTCGAGGAGATGGCCGCAAGCGCCAGGGCCGCCGGCGTGCAGATCGTTACCGGCGACACCAAGGTCGTCGAGCGCGGCCACGGCGACGGCTGTTATATCAACACCGCCGGCGTCGGCGTCGTTCCCGATCATCTTCGCCTTGGCCCGTCGCTGGTGCAGCCGGGTGATGTTGTTCTCGTCAGCGGAACCATTGCCGATCACGGCATGGCGATCATGAGCGTCCGCGAAGGACTGGAATTCGAGTCTGCGATTGTCAGCGACTGCGCGCCGCTCAACGACCTCGCCGCGCGCGTGCTGGAAGCCGGCGGCAACAGCGTTCACGCCATGCGCGACCCCACCCGCGGCGGGCTTGGCGCCACGCTGTATGAAATAGCCAATGCTGCCAACGCCGGCATCGTTGTCGAAGAAGCGCAACTGCCCGTCCGTCCCGCCGTGCACGCTGCCTGTGAGCTGCTCGGGCTCGACCCGCTCTTTGTGGCCAACGAAGGCAAGATGGCCGTTTTTGTCGCGGCGGATGCGGCCGACGCCGTGCTGGCTGCCATGCGCGCGCATTCCCTTGGCGCCGACGCACAAAGGATCGCTCGCGTCGTGGCCGATCATCCGCAGATGCTGGTCGCGCGCACGCGCATCGGCTCCAACCGCGTCATTCCCGCGCAGATCGGCGAGCAGTTGCCGCGCATCTGCTGAGCAGGCACATAGAGCGGGCACCGCTGCCCGGATTCCGCTCTAGTTTTTCAGGCGAGCCGCTGCCGAGGCGATCTCCAGCGCGGAAGTGCGCTTGTGCTGGACGGTGATCTCCGAGCGCAGTTCGTTCCACAGGTCGTTGGGAATCTTCAGGAAGGCTTCCACGACAGCGGGGTCGAACTGCGTGCCGGAGCAGCGCAGGATTTCTGTGCGCGCGGTGTCGAAGTCGAGAGCGCGGCGATAAGGACGGTCGCTGGTGATGGCGTCAAGCGCGTCCGCGACGGCAAAGATACGCGCCCCGATGGGGATGTCGGCGCCGCGCACGTGGTTGGGGTAGCCGGAGCCGTCGAAGCGCTCCTGGTGGCAATAGACGATCTCGGCCGACCCGCTGAGGAAGGGAATCTTGCGCAGGATGTGGTAGCCGCTGGTACAGTGCTCGCGCATGATCGCCTCTTCGGCGGACGTCAGCGGCCCGGGCTTGCGCAGAATCTGGTCGGGAATGGCCATCTTGCCGATGTCGTGCAGAAAGGCTCCGCGCGCGATGGTCTTGATCTCTTCCGGCCCGATGCTCATGGCGCGGGCCAGCGCGATGGTGTACGCCGTAACACGCTTGGAGTGGCCTTCCGTCTCGGCGTCCTTGAGGTCGAGCGCGTCGCCGAGGGCTTCGAGCGTCACGTCGTAGGAGTGTTCCAGATCCTGCATCGCCTGGC
>JASHPD010000383.1 GCA_030038315.1 Acidobacteriaceae bacterium | reverse complement strand
GCCGCCGGCTTTCAATACGTGACGCTGGATGCGGCGGGCTTCCGTTCCGGCTCAATGAACGCGATCCTGCCTGCCGAAGTGCTCCTGCAGCGCGGCGCATAGCTCATCCGATAAAATCACCTTCGATGCGAATTGGATACCTGGAATGTTTTTCCGGCATCAGCGGAGATATGTTTCTCGGCGCGCTGGTGGATGCCGGCGTGCCGTTGAGCCATCTTGCGGAAGTTACTGCTTCGCTGAGGCTGGACGCGCGGCTGGAGGCGCACAGGGCGACTCGCGCGGGAATTGCGGCGACCAAGGTGGATGTAATCACTGCGGAGTCGGATCATGCGCACGAGCATGAACATAAGCATGAGCAGGAACACGGCCATTCTCATGCGCATAGCCACTCGCACGAGCATTCTCATGCGCATGAACATGGGCAAGCACATCCACGCTCCCTGTCGGCGATTCTCGGCATTCTGCGCGATGCAGCGCTGGACGAAAGCGTAAAAATACGTGCGATGCGCGGCTTTCAGATGCTGGGCGAAGCTGAGGCTGCAATTCACTCCATTCCGATCGAAGAGGTTCATTTTCACGAGGTCGGCGCGGTGGACACGATTGTCGATATTGCTTGCGCAGCGGCCGGAGCGGCGTGGCTTGGTGTCGATCGCTGGATTGCTTCGCCGCTCAACGTGGGCAGCGGGACGGTGAAGTGCGCGCACGGCACGCTGCCTGTGCCTGCTCCGGCTACGCTTGCGCTGCTTGGCGATGCGCCTGTTTATGCCGCGGGGCCTGCGATGGAGCGCGTGACGCCGACGGGCGCAACGATCCTGCGCATGTTGGAAGTGGAGTATGCAGCGCTGCCCTCCGTGCGCGTTACGGCTTCCGGTTATGGCGCGGGCGGGCGCGATACGCCGGGCGAGCCGAATCTTTTGCGCCTGCTCGTTGGCGAGGAATCAGCATCCCAAGCGAGCACGGAGCCGATTGCGATCCTTGAAGCTGTGATTGATGATTCGACGCCGCAACTGCTTGCTTACGTGAGCGAGCTACTGCTTGCGGCGGGCGCGTGGGATGTTTATCGCGTGCCGGTGCAGATGAAAAAGGGCCGCGCGGGCGTGCAGATTACCGTGCTTTGCCGGCCTGATCTGCTTGCAAGCCTGCGTGAAATTCTCTTCCGCGAGACGACGACAATCGGAGCGCACTGGCGTATTGAGACCAAGATGGCTCTGGAGCGTGAATTTGCCGAGGCAACAACGGTGTGGGGCAAGGTGCGCGTCAAGATTGCACGCCTCGCTTCCGGCGAAATTGTGAATGCCGCACCGGAGTACGAGGATTGCCGCAAGATTGCCGCTGAGCACAAGGTTCCGCTTAAGCAGGTGATGCAGGCGGCCGCGCAAGTCTACTTTGCGCAGGGCGAAACGCAGAAGAAGGAGCACTGATGAATCGCGTGCAGATGGAATCTCTGCTGAACGAGGTGCGCGAAGGCCGCACGGGCGTGGAAGAAGCGCTCGAACGGCTACGCAATCTGCCGTTTGAAGACCTGGGCTTTGCCAAGCTCGATCATCATCGCGCGCTGCGCACGGGAATGCCGGAAGTGATCTTCACTTCCGGCAAGACGGACGCCCAAGTAGCGCAGATCTTTACACACATGGCGAAGGCCGGCGGCAACGTGCTGGCTACGCGGGCTACCCGCACATGCTTTGAGGTTGTTGCTTCGATTGAGCCGCGTGCGGAGTATCACGAGACGGCGCGCTGCATTACGCTCTTGCAGGCGCCGGTGGTCTCCGGCAAAGGAACGGTGGCCGTAGTCTGTGCGGGAACAAGCGATTTGCCGGTTGCCGAAGAAGCTGCTGTGACCGCGCGGCTTATGGGCAATACCGTCGAGCTGATTGCCGATGTGGGCGTGGCGGGGATTCATCGGCTGTTGGCGCAGCGCGATTCACTGCAGGCGGCGCGCGTGCTGATTGTCTGCGCAGGCATGGAGGGCGCGCTGCCTACGGTTGTGGGCGGAATGGTGAATACTCCGGTGATTGCCGTGCCGACGAGCGTGGGTTACGGCGCTTCGTTTGGCGGCGTGGCCGCGCTGCTGGGCATGTTGAACACCTGCACGCCTAATGTCTGCGTCGTGAATATCGACAACGGCTTCGGAGCGGCTTCGATTGCTACGTTGATTAACCGTTTGTAGGCAATTTGCATCGGGAGATAGCGGCATCCCAGGTCCGAAAACGCGGACCTGTGGCATCCACGCTTGTCGAAGTGGTTAAACCCACTCGTCTTTGCGCATCAGCGGCTCGCGCGCATCAGTAAAGGTGACACCGTCGATGTCGAGCTCGCCGGAGCCGATCATCCAGTCCACGTGGATCAGGCTGGTATTTGCTCCTTTTGCGGCTAACTCTTCTTCGGTAAGCTTGTCGCCATTTTTGATGCACGAGGTGTAAGCCTGGCCGAGTGCGATGTGCGAAGCGGCGTTTTCATCGAAGAGCGTGTTGAGGAAGGTAAGGCCGCTCTGCGAGATGGGGGAAGAGTGAGGAACGAGCGCAACTTCGCCAAGGCGGCGCGCTCCGTCATCGGTGCTAATGAGCTGGCTGAGGACTTCTTCGCCTTTGCTGGCGTGGGCTTCGACGATGCGGCCGGCTTCAAAGCGAACCTGAATGCCTTCGATCATGATTCCTTGATACGAAAGAGGCTTCGATGCTGTTACCGTACCGTCGGCGCGGTCCTTGTGCGGCGTGGTGAAGACCTCTTCTGTGGGCATGTTGGGAATGCAGTAGAGACCGTTGCCCGCGGTCGTTCCGCCGCCCATCCAGAGATGATCGTCGGCGAGACCGAGGCGGAAATCTGTGCCAGGGCCCGCGTAGTGCAGCGCTGCGTAGCGCTTTTCGTTCAGGAACGCGGCGCGCTTCTGGAGATTTGCGTCGTGCGCCTTCCAGTTGACAACGGGATCGCCCGCACCGATGCGCGTAGTGGCGAAGATGGCGTCCCAGAGCTTAGCCAGCGCTTCCTCCGGCGCATCATTCGGGAAGATCGCGACGGCCCATGCGGGCGTGGCGGAAGCAACGATGGTCCAGTTGATCTCGTGGCGAGTGATGAGATCGAGTGCGGGACGGTAGGCGACAGAAACGGCACGGTTGGCGCGGCTCACCTTCGCCGGGTCTTCATTCGAGAGCAGCAGCGGGCTTGCGCCGGTAATGGCCAGGCGCGCGGCTCCACTCTTAAAAGCCGCGCCCATCCCCTCATAGAGCCACGCAGCGGCTTTGTCGAAAGCTGCATCCGGCGCGTATGTGTAGCGCAGTAGCGTGGCTTCGTCATCCGCGTAGAGCGTGGTGACCAGCGATGCGCCGGCGCGGTAAGCGTGCTCGGCGATCTTGCGTGCGAGCGGCACGGCGTCGAGCGGAGCGGTCATCACAAGCTCCTGCCCTGGTGCGAGACCTAGGCCGACGTGGATGGCGACTTCGGCTAGCTGGTCGAGTTTTTCTTCGATAGAAATCTGAGAGGCGGTGAGAGTCATGACAAGGAAATTGTAGCTCTCGCTGCTCCCGCTCCCACGTCCGAAAACACGGACGTGGGCACCCGCCGTGTGTGCAGCGCTACGGCCGGTCGTAGAAGCGGAAGAAGAGCGAGGGCTTCGAGACCGGCTCGGCCTTGGCTACCAGCTCCGCTTGCTGTTTCTCCGTCAACGGCGTGAACTCACGCGCGAATTGCACGTTCTGCTCAAGCTGCGGGATGTTGTCGCAGCCGATGATGATGGTGCTCACAGGGCGCGAGAGCGTGTAATACATGGCCTCGCGCATGGTGAGCGTGCCGGACGTGGGAGCGAGGACCATGCCTTCCCACATGTGCTTCTGCACTTCGATGGGCTGTGGCGTCCATGAGGAAAGCAGGCGGCCGCGGCCGGGAATCTTCATGCCGATGATGCCCATCTGGCGCTCGACGGCAAGCGGCAACAGGGCCTCGTTAAAGCTGTAATGGTGTGGGTCGGCAGCGGACATCGCCATAAGAATGGTGTCGAAGTTGTGGCGACGGATGCACTCCATGAGCGAATCAGGCCGGTAGTGGCCGGTGACGCCGAGATAGCGCACGACCTTCTGCTGCTGCATGTCGAGGAGCGCTTCTATAGCGCCACCCTTGGCGAAAATCTGATCGACGTCATACATCGTGCCGACATCGTGGAGCTGCCAGAGATCGACGTGGTCGGTTTGCAGCAACTGGAGCGACTTGTCGATCATGCGCATGGACCCTTCGCGCGTGCGCTCTTTGGTTTTGGTGGCGAGGAAGGCTTCCTTGCGGCGCTTCGCCATCACGCGGCCATAATACTGCTCGCTCCAGCGCTCCGGGCCGCCGTAGATCGACGATGTATCGAGATAATTGACGCCGAGATCAAGGGCGCGCTCGATGATGGGCACGGCTATGTCGAAGTTGTTCGGCTTTTCGAGCGCGGCCTGGCCACCGAGCGAGAAGATGCCGACCTTATAGCCCGTGCGTCCGAGGTTGCGCGTGGGTATGGCCTGAAGCGTAACGGGGTTCGAAGGCAATGCGGGCAGAGTGTGCTGTCCTTCGGCGAGCGTTGTGCCGGAAGCCAGCAACGCGGCTGTCAGCGCGCCGCCGGTTTTCAGAAATTCACGCCGTCCGGTTTTGATGCCGCCTGTCTGCTCTGCCATAGTTCGCTCCTTGAGGATGGTTCTGTTTTTCGGTGGCTCCATGATAGACCGGCGCGGGCGATGAGGGAAGGCGCGAAGCAGTAAAGCGATTTCTCCGGCCCAAAGCGCGACTCGATGAACAGCACGCCGGCCTGCTAGTATGGGGTGCGTAACGCGGCATGAAATCCGCAGGCGAACCTCCGCAGGGGAATTGTGTCTTTGATGCTGAATGCGCTTCCTGGTGCGCTTTCTCCCGCTTCTTTGAAGCGAGGCATCGATGCGTTTGTGCACGTTTGGCGCGGGCGGATGCGGCGGGGGTTGTTCTGCGGAATGCTTGCCGCGGCGCTGCTGCCGTGTGCGGCAGGCGCGCAGGCAGCTCAGTTTGACGATCTGGCGGCACGTGCGGCACAGGCACGCGATGCAGGCAATCTGCCGCAGGCTGTCGAGCTTTACCGCCAGGCAACGGCGCTCAAGCCGGATTGGCAGGAAGGCTGGTGGTATCTGGGCGTGCTCTCGTATAACGCCAACCAGTATCCAGCGGCGATTGACGCTTTCACGCATCTCCTGCAGCTTGCGCCGCACTCGGCGCCGGCCATGGCACTGCGCGGCCTGTGCGAGTACGAGACGGCGGACTACAATGAGGCGCTGCGCGATCTCGATATGGCTGTGGCGCATGGAGCGGCCAGCGATCCGCGTAATGCACAGATTATCCGCTACCACCTGGCGCAGTTGCTCACCCGCGCGGGGCGCTTTCAGGATGCGCTGGCGCAGTACGCCTTCTTTGCAAAGGAAAAGATCGACAATCCCGATCTTGATGCGGCGATTGGCATGGCGGGAATGCGCGATGCGGCGCTGCTGAGCGATGTGCAGGCACAGGATCGCCCGTTGTTTGAGGCTGCCGGCAGGGCGGCGTACCCGATGCTGGCGGATGACAGCGTGGAGGCGGATACGCGCTTCCGCGCGCTGTTTGCGCAGTATCCAACGGCACGAAACCTGCATTACTTCTATGGCTTTCTGCTCTTTCCTCACGCGCCGGAGATGGCGGTGGTGGAATTCCAACGTGAGCTGGCGATCGCGCCGGACAACACAACAGCGCGGGCGATGCTTGCGTTTTCATGGATGATTACAGCCAATTACACCGCGGCGCGGACCGAAGCAGAGCGCGTGCTGGCTGCGGAGCCAGATATGGAAATGGCGCAGATCGCGCTGGGCCGTGCGCTGATCGAAACCGGCCAACCGGAGCGCGGCGAAGCGCTGCTGAAGCAGGTGCTAGCCGGCGACCCGAACAATCTCGAAGCGCACCTGGGCCTGGTTTCGCTCTACGCGCACATGGGCAGAAGGGAGGATGCGCAGCGTGAGCGGATGGTCTGCCTTCAGCTTGAAAAGTAGCGCGCTGCGACTGACCGTGTGTGCGTGTGCGGCGCTTGCGGTCGTGCTGTTTGTGTCTGCGCGGCGCGCGCCTGTTTCTGCGCAGCGGACGAAAGCCGCGGATGCTCCGGTGACCTGCGCCACGTGCCATGCCGGGGTCGTCAATGAGTATGCGCACGCGCCGATGAGGCACGCAATGGAACCGGAGGGCGCGAATCCAGCGCTCGATACGCATCCGGATTTAAGGCTTACGCAGAATGGTTACTCCTACAGCGTGCAGACGCGGGACGGCAAGAGCATGTACACCGTTACCGACGGCAAGGAGACGATCACGCTGCCGATGCACTGGTTTTTCGGGACGCATAGCCAGACGTGGGTGCTTGAAAAAGACGGCAAGTATTACGAGAGCATGGTCAGCTACTTCTATCGCCCACAGGCGCTGGCGACGACGCCGGGAGATCAGAAGATTATGCCGCATACACTGACCGAGGCGATGGGGCGCGCATTACCGATCTGGGAGACGCGCGAGTGCTTCGACTGCCACGGCTCAGGCGTGAAAGCCGGCGAGGCGCTTGTGCCTGAGAACGTAAAACCGGGGCTGGACTGCGAGCACTGCCACGCGGGCGCCGAGCAGCACATGGCCGATGCGCAGAAGGGCGACTTCAAGGCGCTGCCGGTTTCACTCAAGAGGCTCGATGCGGAGAGCGTTTCCACCTTCTGCGGGCAATGCCACCGGAGTTTTGACGCTGTGCTGCGCAACGGGTGGCACGGGCCGGCGTTTGTGCGATTTTCGCCGTACAGGCTGGCGCTTAGCCGGTGCTTTTCCGGGAACGATCCGCGGATTAGCTGCCTGGCCTGTCACGATCCGCACCGGACGGTGAGCCACGATCCAGCCTATTACGATGCGAAGTGCCTGGCTTGCCACGGGGAACAGGCGCATCGGGTGGCTGCAGCGACTCCGATGGCTGTACCGAAAACCTGTCCGGTGGCCAGGAAGAATTGCGTGAGCTGCCACATGCCTAAGGTTGATTTGCCGGGTGGAAATCAGCAGTTTACCGATCACTTCATCCGGGTTGTGAAGTCGGGTGAGGCTTATCCTT
>JASHPD010000382.1 GCA_030038315.1 Acidobacteriaceae bacterium | reverse complement strand
CCGGTTGTTTTATGCGATTCATTCGGCACGACTAAAGTCGTGCCCTGGCACAAAACAAATTCCAACTGACCCACTGCCTGTTTTTGGCCTGGGCGGCGGATACCGGGTAGGATGGTAATCATCTGAGTTCCAGAGCGTATTTCCGATCTTGCGTATGCCGATGCACGCGTCAAAAAACGATGCCGCGGGGAGCATCCAGGCCCTGGCCGAGCGGTTGCTCGAATGCCTGCCGGACGCCATTCTGGTAACCGACGGCGAGGGACGAATCCGCGAAGCCAATCCGCGGACGGAGCGCGTTTTCGGCTACACGCGCGAGGAGCTTCTGGGCAAGCCGATTGAGGTTCTGATTCCGGAGCGCTTTCATCGCTCGCACGTCCATCACCGCACCGGCTACCATGCCGAGCCCCGGATGCGGCCGATGGGCGCGGGCCTGGAATTGTCCGGGCGGCGCAAAGACGGCAGCGAGTTTCCGGTGGACATTCTGCTCAGCCCCGTGGAGACCGCGCAGGAAACGCTGGCGCTGGCCGTGGTGCGCGACATTACCGAGCGCAAGCAGATGGAAGATGCGCTGCGCAAAAGCGAGGAGCGCTTCCGGCTGCTGGTGGACGGCGCGCGCGACTATGCGATGTTTGTGCTCGACACGGAGGGGCGCGTGGCCACATGGAATCCCGGCGCGGAGCGCATCAAGGGCTACGCGGCGGAGGAGATCATCGGCGAGCACTTCTCAAGGTTCTATCTCGATGCCGACGTGGAGCGCGGCAAGCCGGAGCGCGCGCTGGAGATTGCCCGGCGCGAGGGGCGCTATGAGGACGAGGGCTGGCGGGTGCGCAAGGATGGCTCGCTCTTCTGGGCCAACGTGGTGATTACGGCGCTGCGCGGCAAGGACGGGCGGCTGATCGGCTTTTCCAAGGTCGCGCGCGATTTCTCGCAGCGCAAAGCCGCGGAAGAATCGCTGCTGCTGGAGCTGAGCAGCGCGATGCTGACGGGGCTTGACATTCGCACCACGCTGGCGGCCATCGGCGCGGGGATTCAGAACATCGCGCCGCATGATTACGCCGCGATTATGCTGGTGGACAGCGAGACGGGCGAGCTCCATGCGCAAGGGCTGCCGCCGAATGAGGATGCGATCTTCTCCGCGGAAACGATGCTGCCGCTCGAAAAGGCGCCGGGCGGATGGGTTCTTCAGAATCAGCGGCCGCTGCTGTTAAAGGATCTGCACACCAGGCGCTTTTCCGCAGAGAGCCTGGAGCGTTATGTCCGCGCCGGCGTGAAATCAGGCTACTGGTTGCCGTTGTCCAGCCGCGAGCGTGTGATTGGAACGTTGTTTATCGGCAGCCGGAGCGAAACGGCCTTTGATCCGATCGATGTGGAGACGCTCCTGCAGATTGCGCGCCAGATTGCATCGGCGGTGAACAATGTGCAGGCCTTCCGGCAGATCTCCGAGATGACGAGCAAGCTGGCGCAGGAGAAGCGCTATCTCGAAGACGAGCTGCGCACGGAGTACGGCTTTGAAGAGATTGTGGGCGAGAGCGCGGAGCTCAAGCGCGTTCTCAAGCAGGCTGAAACGGTTGCGCCCACGGACGCAACGGCGCTGATCCTGGGCGACACGGGCACGGGCAAGGAGCTGATTGCGCGCGCGATTCATCAACTGAGCAACCGGCACGACCGGACGTTCGTCAAGCTGAATTGCTCGGCGATTCCGCTGGGGCTGCTTGAAAGCGAGCTCTTCGGTCACGAAAAAGGCGCATTTACCGGCGCGATTGCACAGAAGGTGGGCCGTCTGGAGCTGGCGCACAAAGGAACGCTCTTTCTGGATGAGATCGGCGACCTGCCGCTGGAGTTGCAGCCGAAGATCCTGCGCGCGCTGCAGGAAAAAGAGATTGAGCGGCTGGGCGGCAGCAGGACCATTCCCGTGGATGTGCGGCTGATTGCGGCGACCAACCGGAATCTCGAAACGATGATTCAGGAGGGCCAGTTCCGCAGCGATTTGTATTACCGGCTGAATGTTTTCCCGATCAGGATTCCGCCGCTGCGCAAGCGCGTGGGCGACATACCGCTGCTGGTAAATTATTTTGTGGCCAAGCACGCGCGGCGCATGAACAAGACGATCAAGGCAATTCCGCCGGAGGCGATGGATGCGCTGACGAAGTGGCGCTGGCCGGGGAATGTGCGCGAGCTGGAAAACTTCATTGAGCGGGCGGTGATTCTGACGCAGGGCAATACGCTGCGGGTTCCGCTGACGGAGCTTGCGGCGGCCGAGCAGCAGGCGCGGCCCTCGGATGAGAGCCTGGAATCGGCCGAGCGCGAGCATATTCTGCGCGTGCTGCGCGAGTCGAAGGGCATGATCGGCGGGCGCGGCGGCGCAGCCGAAAAGCTGGGGCTCAAGCGGACCACGCTGAACTCCAGGCTGAAGAAGCTGGGCATCGAGCGCGACGACTATAGCGGTTTTCCAGTTGCTGTAGAGCGAAGCCGCAACCGCTAAATGGCTTTTTCCTTCAAGAAAAAGCCACCTTGCACCACGCTTAAAATGCCTCATACGAACTGGAAAACCGCTCTATCGATAAAATCCGCGGCCAAAAACAAGCGGGCCGGAGCTGCGCACGGCTCCGGCCCGCTTGCGTGGCTGCTGGTTGCGTTTATCGTCCGTATCCGTTTCCGCCGCCGTGCTGCGAGAAGTCGAAGAGGCTGAACAGATCTCCGATGGCCGGGCTGTTGACCGGCACATAGGGATTATTCGGTGCCGTGATGGGGTCGGGGAAGTTATCGCGGCTGCGGCTTGTGACCGTCGGCAGGCCCCAGTTCCGCTCGATGAACTTCAGGATCGAGACGTGGTCGTCATACTCGTGCGAGATGTGGCCTGGCTTTACATAAGGCGAGACCACGATGAGCGGAATGCGCGTGCCGTCGCCGAAGAAGTCGAGCGGCTGCACGTAGCCGGAGTCGTAGAAGCCGCCGCCTTCATCCTCGGTGATGAAGATGGCCGTGCTCTTCCACAGCTCGGGATTGGCCTGGACCGCATCGACGATCTTCTGCACAAAGCCTTCAAAGAGGTCGAGCTTGGAGGAAGCCGGATGGCCATCGACGAGCCCGCTGGGCTTGACGATGGAGACCGCCGGCAGCGTTCCGTTCTGGATGTCCGCATAGAGGTTCGCCGTGTCCTGGATATGCGCCGTGCGGATCGCGGCGTTGGCCATGATCTGCGTTTCATACTGGAAGGGATTGCAGATGGTGCAATAGTTATCCGAGGTCGGGCCGATGCCGCCGGCATTCAACTGGTACGGATCGGGAACGTAGTTGTTCCACTGGTCGCCGTAGTACTTCCACGAAACGCCGGCCTTGAGCATCACATCGCCAATGCTCGGCACCGACGAAGGCGGAATGGTGAACGGGGTGTTGTTCACGTTGGTGTCGGTGTAAGCGTTGACGCCGGTGCCTTCGTAGCCGGGGTCGTAGTTATTCAGCAGGTAGTAGTGGCCCGCCTGGCAGTGCGGGTCGATGGGCCGCGGAAGCGACTTGAGGTAGTTCACGATGGGGGCAACGCCAGGCTGCGTCGTGTCGGCGCAGTCGGTATAAGAGCCGCCGCCGTAGACAGGCGAACCGTAGCCGCCGCCGCCGTAGCCGTCCTCGGTGTACCAGTTGTTGGTGCCCATGGCTGGATTGGGATTTTCCACCTCCTGCACGGTGCCGGCATTTGCCGTTCCTGCGTACACCTGCTGGTTTTGCGGCGGAACCGCGGGATTGCCATTGGCGTCGGTGAAGTAGATCATGTCGCCGTGGCCGAACATGATGTGGTTGGCGCCCGTGCCGCCATTCACCGACTGGTGGAAGTTGTCGCTCATGGCGTAGTTGTCGGCCAGGTACTTGAAGTAAGGAACGTCGCCCTGCTGCACGTTGTAGAAGCCGAGCGATGTAGAGCCTTCGCCGGTGGTGGTTGCGCCCAGCTCATAGTTGGTGCTGAAGTTCGCCGGCTGCGCCACGCCGTCGGCGCCCGCGCCGACCGTCGTTTCCACGTAAGAGAACAGGCCCGCATCGCAGCCCGAAGGATTCTTGGCGGAAGAGCGCGACGTGCTGCAATCCAGTTGCTGCCACATCTGGTAGAAGCGGTGCACCGGGCTGGCCGAGTAGTCGTTGTAGCTGAAGCTGCCGCTCGTCAGTTGAAATGGGCCGGCCGGCAGGCTGTTCACGTTCTGAATGCGGACGTCCGGCGTCGCCGAAGGCAGGCCGGTGCCGCCGCTCACAAGGTCCTGGTAATAGTTGGCCGGCAAGCCGTTTTCGGACTGCTCCGCGATGGCGAGGCTGTTGTTCTCAATGTAGGAGACCGTCGGCCCGCCCACCAGCGGCGAAGGCAGAATGTTGCCGGGAAATGGCGTCTTTTCCGGGCTCAGCAGGAACGCATCGGGCGCTTCATCGGTGGCGGCCGTCTGCGCCGCTTTGGAAAAGTTCGGTCCCGGCGTTCCATCTGCCTTGACGATTCCTTCGGAGAGAAGATTCCAGACTGTTTCCCCGGACTTGGGGACATAGGTTGCAAAGACGTGATCGAAGCTGCGGTTTTCGCCGATGATAACGATCACGTGCTTGATCGGCGTGCTGGTCTCGTTGTCGCGTGAGCTCCCAGGCGCCTGTGCGTCGAGGAAGGAACTGCCAATCGCGAACTGGAAGACGGCAACGGAAATCACTCCCGCGTGCACGCTCCGTCGAACGAGGGATGCGACCTGCCTGATGTTCATGCTTTCCTCCTGAATATCGAAGCCTTGGCTTCGTCCGGAGCAGAATAGGTCGCGCACAGTTAAAACGCCTTGTCTCGCGTGTCAAGAAGTGATGAATATCCATGCCGTAAAAAAATGCCTTTTCAGGCGATATCCACAGCCCCGGCAAAAGTTACATCCTTCGTGCCGGGAACGCATTACTGGCGGAAGGTTTTACCGGATTGTTTCTGCGCCACGCCTGTTCCGCCCGTTGAGAGAGCATTGGCTCCGGGTGCGGGCTCCACGCGAATGGTGCCCATCATGCCCTTATCCTCATGCTCCAGCAGATGGCAGTGGTAGGGAAATGTCCCCACAATATCGGGATCGCGGAAATCCACGCGGATGCGGATGCTCGGATACGTCAGCAGGCGGCCGTCGTAATACGGCACATTCACCGTGTCGCGCAGGAAATCCTCATTCACCTGCCGGCCCATGTACTCCAGCAGCAGAAAATGCAGTTGATGAATATGGAACGCGTGCAGCTCGCGCGAGCGGTTTTCGATGATCCAGTCCTCGACGGTCCCCTGCTGCGCCACGATATTCGGCTCCGTCGCGTGCATGTCGAACATCTTCGGCGTCTGGCCTTCCACGGTCAGATAGAACTCGGTCGCGCTGGTCGGGTCGTTCGGATTATCGAGCTTCTCGGAGAAATACAAGTGGCGCACGCGCACCGGCCGCACATATCCCAGCCATTCTTTCTTCGGCGGCGGCAGCGGCTGCGGGTTTGCGTCCAGCTTCGACTGCGGCTCAGGCGCATCCGCCGCGGGAACAATGCGCGCCAGCGCGCGATTCGGGTCGTTCTCTCCAGCCGGGCCGGTGTCCACGGTGCGCGTTACCAGCAATCCTTCCGTGCCTTCCGGCGGGCCCTGCACGAGGAACTCCACGCGCGCGCCCGGCGGAACGCCCAGGTGCGTCTGCCAGTTGACCGGATCTCTTGCATCCTGTCCCTCGATGCCGTAGCCGATCGGCACGCCGTCCATCGCCACCAATCCAAGCTGCTGCGGAGCGCGGTTGAAGATCACCGCGAGATTCAGGTAAGTAATGGCCGAAGCATTCAGCACGCGCCACAACTGCTTTTCGCCCGGCTTCATGCGAATCACCGCGGTCGGATAATCCGGATACGGCACCGGAACATAATTGATCGATAAATCCTTCGCCGGCTTGCCGAATCCCGTGCCGTTATTGGCCGTATCGCCGTCGCGGTCAAGCAGGGACGGGGGCACCACCGGCTCGGATTTCGACGGAGGCGCGTTCGGGTGCATCAGGTCCTGGTCGCGGATGACAAAGACGCGTTCCGGCAGGCCGGCCACAGCCTTCTTGGCGCGCTCAATGCCTTCCACAATCAGCGCACCCGATGCGCCGCCGAGCACCTGCGGCTTGCTGAACCCGTGAATATGCGGGTGATACCAGTAAAGCCCCGGAGCCTCGTCGCCGGGAATGCGGAAGCGATATTCAAAAGGAGGATCG
>JASHPD010000035.1 GCA_030038315.1 Acidobacteriaceae bacterium | reverse complement strand
ACCTCCAGAGCGGGCAGGACGCAAAGGCCAGGGCGGTGCTCGCGGAAGTTGCTTCCGCGCTGGACCGCATTGAGGCGATGCCCGGAATGGGCAGCGGATACATGCGCGGAATGGCCGGGTATTACCGCGCAAAATTCCCGATCTTCTATAACCTGGAGATGCAGGACTGGCGGACCGCGGCGGCGCTGCAACCCCTGCCCGGCGCACTGCCCGAACAGGCGGCCATGACCTGGTGGGCGCGGGCCATCGCGGACGGGCATCTGCACCGCGCGCAACAGGCACAGAACGATCTGGCGCAATTTGACGCGCGGATCGGCGAGGTGCGCAAAGGCACGGATGCCTATGTTGCGGACTCGACGGGAACGCAGATTGAGCGCGAGGAAATCGAGGCATGGGCGGACTTTGCCGCCGGCCGGCAGGACAGCGCGCTTACGAACATGAGCAAGGCCGCCGATTTGCAGGACAAGGTAGGGCAGGCGGAAGTGGACATTCCCGCCCGGGAGATGCTGGGCGACATGCTGCTGGCCTCTCACCTGCCGCAGAAGGCGCTGGCGGAGTATCGCATCTCGCTCCGGCTCAGTCCGGGGCGATTCAACGGGCTGTACCATGCCGGTCAGGCAGCGGAAGCAGCCGGGGATGCGGCCGCGGCTGCGCATTATTACGCTGCGCTGCTTCACTCCACCGATCGCGGAGCGGATTCGTCGCGGCCGGAGTTGGCTCATGCGAAAAGTTTCCTGGCCAAGGGCCAGGTTGCGGCAGACTGAGGCCCGAGTTGCGCTTGTCAGGAAGACCAAAGACAGGTTCATGCGTGCTCCGCCAGTGGGTGCCCATCCTTGCGGCGTTCTTTGCCGCAAGGATGGGATAGCAACAACCTCAGCTTGTACAGCTTTTGCCTTTCATCCATCCCCATGGTCCAGCCCTGTCAACCCCCTCTATTCAAAAATCTCACAACCCCTTTCTTTTCAACGCAATTTTCTCCCAGAATCTTGCAAAGTATTTCCGCAATTTCTCCATAATGGAAGTACACCTCCAAAACAGGAGCCATTCTCATGCGCAACATCACCGTCTCCGTCCCGGACGACGTCTACACCGCCGCGCGCGTCTACGCCGCCCGCCACAACACTTCGGTCTCCGTCGTCGTCGCCGACTTCCTCATGACCCTCCACAAGCTCGGCCGCCGCGCCGCCCGCGTCCATCCCGACGCCGCCGTCGCCCTCCACGCAGAATTGCTCAAGGAATCTCCCGGCCGCGTCCACCAGGAGCCCTTCAACATCCGCGAGCTTCTCGCCCTCACCAAAGAAACGGTAGTAAAGTTCTAATCACTTGAAAAGAAAGGATTTTTAAATAGGAAAACGACAAACTCCGCAACCGCCATCCATGTGCCGCTGTGCAACCCGCGGCAAAACAGGAGCAATAACCAAGGGAAAATCAACCACTTGGCAAGCGCATCGCCACAGCCTCACAGGCCAGCCACGCCACAGAAACCCCACAGCCGCTGTGAAATCAACCACAACAGCCCAAAAACCAATTACTTAGGAAACGAAACTCCACAGCAAACAGGAGAACGACGAAAAATCAGCCGCCATCATGCAGGTGACGCACCCATGTTCACAATTTGGCAGGCCGGAGATTTATCCCCGGCAATAGTCCAGGCAAAATGAGGCGGGCTTTAGCCCCTGAGGTATGCTTTCCCCCTTAAATTACCGTTTGGTGCATCTGCTGCAGAATGGCAAAATTCGCCACAAGAACAAGGGCGCGGCCTTCGCCGCGCCCTTGTTTTCCTGACCCCTGACCCCTGATCCCTGCTTTTAGAACGTGGTCGAAACCGTCAGCCGGAAGGTCTTTCGCGGCTCGCGGAAGAGATCCTGCGCTCCGTAGCCTTGGATGGCCTGCGCGTAAGTGTAGTCGCCGGCGCCGCCCGGGGGGAACATATCGCGGGTAATGAGCTGCACGTTGCAGCTCTGGTTTTTGGCCCCGCCCGTCAGCACCGCGTCGCAATACGGCCGCTCGTAAAGACGAAGCGGGTTATAGGCGTAGTAGAGCCGGAAGGGCGCATTGATGATCGGCATGAACACCGAAAGCTCTCCGCCGAGCGACATGCGCGGCACGTAGTTGGTTCCGGGCACGGTGTGAACGTCCTTGACGAAGCCGACCTGCGAGCCCGGAATGCCATCGACGCAGGTAGCGATTCCGCCCACGTTCTGGATAGCCGGGCAGCCGTAAAGCGGCGCGATCAGCGAGGCAAATCCCTCGGGGCTCTGCTTCAACTGGCCGCGGTTGAGGGCCATATCCATGCCGAAGTCATCGAAGAACGAGAAGGTGACCGGGCCCGCAACGGGGATGCGGTACTCGGCGTTGGAGGTAAAGTTGGTGTCGCCGCCGATCGAGGCCACGCCGTAGACCGGGATGGGCACCTGAACGCACTGGCCCAACTGCGGCTGGGTGACCTCGAGCGGAACGCAGGAGCCGTCGGGGTTGGTCAACTGCACGGTCTGATGGGTGGGCACATAGCCGTACGGCGTCGCGCCGCGGATGTCGAAGCCGCGCAGGTCGTTCTCGCCGCCCGAGAAGAAGCGGTTGTTCGGAGGCGCCACGTCGCCGCCGAAGCCCTGGATGTAAGCAAGCTGCGCGCGCAGGGCAAGCACATTGCGCCCGTTCGGGTCCAGCTTGAGGTAGTGGATCGAGTGGTAGCTCTTCCAGGCCACGGCCGGGCTGACGTAGCGCAGGTTGCCGCCGATGCCGGAGAACTGCAGGACCGCCGTGTACTCCTTGCCCTGGCGCGGCTTCATGGGATTGTTGACGGTGTTGTAGATGTAGCTGAAGGAGGCCGAGCTGTTGACAATGCCGGTCAGCGCATTCGATCCCTGGATGCCGGAGCGGAAAGCGATGGTATCGAAGAAGGTCTGCGAAGCCGTGCTGAAGGCCGTGATGGACGAGTCGGTGTACGAATAGGTGAAGCCGATGCGCTGGAAGGTGTGCCGCTTGAGCGGATAGCTCAGCGAGAAGTTCAAGCCTTTCGACGCCTGGTTGTAGTTCTGCGTGAGGGACTTCTCCGCCGCGGACAGGTTGGCCGAGAGGCCGGTGGTGGCCTGGTAGTTCTTGGCGGCGTTGTAGTCCTGCTTGGTGTCGAAGATCTGGAAGCCGAAGTTCAGCGGCATGTTATGCACGTAAGGCTGCGTGAAGCCGAAGAGGAACTGGCGGCTGACGTTGCCCAGGTTGCCCTGCAGGCTCAGCGTCTCGCCCAGGCCGAGGAAGTTGTTGGTCTGGTAGTTGACGCCAAGGAATGCGCCGGAAAGACCGCTGACGCCGCCGTTGAGGCCGATGGAGTTCTTGCCCTTTTCCTTGACCTTGAGCAGCAGGTCCACGGTGCCGTCTTCGGTGTTCTGCGTGGCCGTCGAATCCTGATCGACCTTGAGCGGCTCGAAGTACTCAAGCTGGTTGAGGCGCATCAGGCTCAGCTCCCAGAGATTGGAGTTGTAAACCTGGCCTTCCTGCAGGAGCAGCTCGCGGCGGATGACCTTGTCGCGCGTGGTGGTGTTGCCTTCAAACTCGATGCGCGAGACGTAGAACGGCTTGCCTTCATCGATGTCGATGTTCCAGGTGACTGTCCGCTTTGCCTCATTAAAGGTCGGCGTGGGAATGGCGGCGAAATTGATGTAGCCGAGCTGGCCGTAGGCCTTCTTGAGGTTCTCCACGCCCTTCTGCATCGCCTGGTTGCTGTACCAGTCGCCGTCCTTGATGGGGAAGGTGGAGCGCAGGGCCTTGACGTTCCTCACCGCCTTGTTGCCGGTGAAGGTGATGCCGGCAAGGCGGTAGCGCGGGCCTTCTTCAATGGGCATGAGAATGTCCACGCGCTTGCCCTGGCGCGGGCGGAAGGTGAACCAGTTCAGGCCGCCCTCGTCGCGGAGCTGCGTATGGGGGGTTTCGACGGCGGCGGCGGCGTAGCCCTTGTCGCGGTAGGCCTCGCGCACGCGCTCGGTGTCTTCTTCGAGCTTGGAGGCGTCGAAGGTCTTGGCGAAGAGGTTCTCAAAGACGATGGAGTAAGGAATGCCGATGGGCTTGAGGTTCATCATGGCCCGGCGCAGCACCAGGGCGCTGATGTGCTTGTTGCCCGTGAAGCGGATCTTGCCCACCTTCACCGTGGGGCCTTCCTTGACGTTGAAGTTCACCTGCACGGAGGCCGGCGGAATGGTCTTGACCTCGGTCTTGACGGTGGCAAACTGGTGGCCGTGCTCGGCGAGCATCTCGCGGATGACGGCCTCGGCCTGCTTGATCTTGGTCGGATCGAACTGGCTTTCCACCGAGAGCGAGACTTTCTCCTTTTTGAAGCGGTCCAGAATGTCGGACTGCGAGATGGAGTTCAGGCCCTTGTAGTTGATCTCGCGGATGGTGGGTTTCTCCTGCACGTACACGTCCAAGATGACGCCCTTGGCCGTGTCTTCGCGCTCGATGCGGAGATTCTCAAAATAGCCCGTATTCCAGAGCGAGTTGAAATCGCGCTCGACGGAGGTCGGGTCGTAGGTGTCGCCGACGTGCGTGAAGAGGCGCGCCAGAATCGTTTCCCTGGGGATGCGCCGGTTGCCGATGACGCGGATCTGGAGGACGGTATCGCCGCCCTGGGCGATCGCTCCGGCCACGGTGAAGACCAGTACGGCCAGCGCGAGCACGCGCGCAAGCCGCCGCGCCGAAACATTGCAAGCGGCGCGTAATGGGGAGATGTGCCTGTTCTTCGCCCGGTCCGGGTTCTGCTGCGGACCCTGCGGCGAGCACAATCTGTCGTAGTGCGTTCCTGACTTCAAATTCACGGAAAGAATATGCACACCCTCGTTACGAAAGAAAAATCTGGTCCGGCCCTTGGCGGAAAAGACGATTATATTGGACCGCGGTCATGCGCGCCCATACCTCGCCTTACGGACCGCACGGCCCACACTCTCAGTTTACCGGAGCGAAACCGGATGACGCCGCATCCGGTGAAATACAAATGCGGCGCTTGGCTCTTTGTTGCTCCCCTCTTAGACGCGGCACCCGCAAACAGGACATCCTCATTCGGCGCGCGGGCATCCATAAAATTGTTTATGCAAGAGAACGGCTCACCTCTCTACGGCTTTTCCGCGGAGCTGATCGACGGCCAGCCGCTGGGCCTCGGTTATTTTCGCGGGCGCGTGCTGCTCATCGTCAATACCGCTTCGCACTGCGGTTTTACGCCGCAATACGCGGCGCTCGAAGAGCTGTACCGCCAATACAACCGCCGTGGTTTCGAGGTGCTGGCCTTCCCTTCCAACCAGTTCGGCAGGCAGGAGCCGGGCACGGCCGCGGAGATCGCCGAATTCTGCAGCCGCAATTACAAGGTGAGCTTTCCACTCTTCGCCAAAATCGATGTAAACGGTGCGGAGGCGCATCCGCTTTATCAATGGCTCAAGGAACAGAAACGCGGATTCCTGGGATTCAGCCGCATTCCGTGGAACTTTACCAAGTTCCTTATCGACCGCAAGGGCGAAGTGGTCAGCCGGCACGCGCCTTCCACGGACCCGATGAAGCTGGCCCTGGCGATCGAAGCGCTTTTGCGCGAGCAGTAGGAGATCCCTGCGCTGCGGATGCTTTCCATGCTTTTCTGCCTGGCGGCCGCGCCGATCGGCCGTCCGCCGCGCTTCGACGGCAAGCGAAGCTGAAAACGCCCGTCCTGATTCGAGATGGGCGTTTCGTTTTTCCGGCGTGGCTTGCTGCTCAGTGGCGGGTTTCCGTGGAAGCAGCGGCTTCCGCGGTCTCGTCGCCGAAGTGCAGCTTGCGGTGGAAGAGATCGAGAGCGAGGCCGAAGCAGCTCCTCGCCAGCTCCGGGTCGTAGCGCGGGCCTTCGTCGCGCAGAAAGGCGTGCGCGCCGTTGACCTCATGCCAGTTGAGGCGCGTGCCCAACTCGTTGAGGCGGTTGAGAACTTTCATGCGGCCTTCGAGCGGAATATGCGGGTCCTGGCGGCCCCAGACCATGAGCAGCTCGCCCTTGATCTCGCTGGCGCGCTCAAGAGAATCGTCCTTCATGCCCTTGCCAAGGCCCTGCTTGTGGATGTCGGTGGCGTAGAAGCAGACCGTACCGCGCACATCGGGCTGAAAGGCGGCGCGAAAGGCCAGATGGCCGCCGATGCAGATGCCCATAGCGCCGAGCTGGCCGGTGCAGTCGGAGCGGGACTTGAGGTGGTCGAGCACAGCGCGGGCATCGGCGTCGTAGCTGGCCAGCTCCTTGGCGGTCTTGAGCGCGTTGCCGCGGTCGGAACCGGCCTGATCGTACTGGAAGACGGTTCCCGGCGCTTCAAACTCGTGATAAATCTCCGGCGCGGCAACGATGTAGCCGTGACCGGCAAGCTGCGCGGCGGTGCGATGAATGGGGCCGGTAATCTGGAAGATTTCCGAGTAGAAAATGATGCCGGGGTAGCGGCCCGGCGCGGCGGGACGCACAATGTGCGTGCGCATGGGGCCGTAGGAGGTGGTCAGTTCTGCAATTTCGTCAACAACGATCATGGGGCTTGCTCCTTCATGGGACAACTCCCTACAAGCCTACTCCTCGCATTGGAGATTCAGTGTGAGCATTCAGGCTGTTATCCGCCCAAAGAATTTCTCAACGAGCCTATATCAATTCGGATATAATCCTTCCATGAAGCCCTGTTATTTCCTCGGAGACTCGCTCGAAAGACTGCGGGAGTTTCCGAGAGACGTGCAACAGGACGCGGGTTATCAGTTGGAACTAGTGCAGGACGGGCAGCAGCCGGAGGATTTCAAGCCCATGCCGTCGATTGGCCGGGGAGTGGAAGAAATCCGGGTGCGGGATGACTCCGGCGCGTATCGCGTCATCTACACGGCGCGCATGGCGGATGCCGTGTATGTTCTGCACGTCTTCCAGAAGAAGACACAAGCCACGTCCAAGCACGATCTGGACCTGGCAAAGAAGAGATTCCAGCAGCTTGAGGGGAAACGCCGATGAAGAAGCCGACAAAGTACGCGAGCGTTTGGGATGCGATTGCCGACACTCCCGCCGAAGCCGCCAACCTGAAAGCGCGCGCGGACCTGATGCGCCAGATTACCGCAATCGTGAAGGAAAGCGGCTGGACGCAAGCCGAAGCCGCCCGGCAGTGCGGAATCACGCAGCCGCGCATGAACGATCTTCTGCGGGGACGCATCTCCCGTTTCTCGCTCGATGCGCTGGTGAATATCGCCACGGCCATTGGCCGCCGGGTGCGGATAGATATTGTGGCAGCCTGAATCCCGACGTGGGTTGCCTCATATTCGCCTCGGATTGGCTCGGCTGTACAAAACGGACGCAAATTTTATGTTGTAGTGCGTAGCTGCAATGACTATTGCAGTTGGAAAGCTGAGCCTGTCTGCCGTATGAACAGATGGTTGCGAAAAAAATGTTGCGCCTAATGGTACAGTTCGCTGTTCCACTTCACTTGAGAGCCAAATTGAAGCCAAACGGTGTGAGCATAGCCGCCAGCGGGTGTCTGGTAGTCCTGGGTAGAGGGAAGTTCATAGCTGCGCACTAGTTTTATCTGGTTCGATAGCCGTGAAAACAATTCGTTGGCGGCTCTAGCCGCCACCTTTGAGGGCGAAGATGCTGGAGTTGACGAAGCGCGCAATCGGAACGATGCTGCAGGCCGCGCCTGCCTTCGCGAACCATGGAACGACTTTTGCCTGCTCAGTATTTGCGCGGGTCATAGTAGGATTTCTGGCTGAGGCTTAGGCCCCAGAGCTGAAACATCTTTGGGTGTTTGCGAACGATGAGCCATGCAGCGGTTGCAAGCGTGGGAAACGCCAGCATCGCTACAAGGCGAAAACCAACGAGGAAAACCGTTACGCAGACGAATACGATCGCCATCCAAGCTGTGAGATCGAGGCCCAGTTTGGCCCTCGGCCGATTCAGCGCCTGATTGATTGGTAACGGTTCTCCTCGCCGGGCCATGGATGCGCCTCACATTGACTGACCGGTGAGGCTGCCGATCCATCCTGCACCCCAGCCCAGAACTCCGGCACCTAACAGCGCGCCGAAGAGGCCGGGAATAGCGTCCTGAAACCTTCCCGTCATCATCCGGATTCCGGCAAAGATCAGTCCGCCAAGACAGATGACCGCGCCCGCGTACATCGCGAAGGTCTTAAAGGTTCCCATTAGCGTTTGTGCCCCGGAGAAGTCCATCGTCCCCTGGGCATGGGCAACGGCATTGCTGGCGCCCATGAACACGAGCGCAGTCAGCGTCGGACCCATCACATGTGCGGCACGGAGAAGCTTTTGCTTGAATAAGAGTTGTGTTCGCCGCGGTGTCACGCGGGAGACCGTGTGCGGGGTACGGATTCTGTCGAGGGCATGGAATTGAGGGTTACAGAATCTGTGAGATGAGCAGAGATATTGCTGGAACTTCCAAAGGGAAGATCTACGACGCGTCGTTGACGTGAGCGGATTCCTCATCGGCACCTCCGGCGGCAGGTTTTCTGTCGCCATGTGCCGAAAGGTAACGCCACTCGTTCTGCGAGTCTAAGACTTCATACCTATGGCGCTATAGGTGAGACCGATGGCCGAAGTTGAGCGCAATTCACGCAAGCAGCCTAATGGCGATTGGGGATGGCAATGATGTGTGCTTGCAAAAATCGTCGGTAAGCGCGTTGGCGGTTTGGCATAAATGGAGACAGACGCACTTCCGGTCCAATACTCTGTTTCGTAAGGAGGCGACAGGCAGTGCCATTACCCCCTATCGAGATGTTTTGCTTTCCGCCAGCTTCTCCGCTGTCTCCAGTGCGTCTCCGGCGCTGACCTTCACATCCGGCTCAACGCCGGTGCCTTCCCAATCCGGTCTTCCGTACGGGTTGACCGGCTTCGTCTCCGGTATACCCATACCGAAGTGATCGTCGAGACGGAAGAATGTGCCTATGTGCGCACTGCCGTGCGTTGTCTCGCCGACCAGCGTCGCGCGCTTCAGCATCTTCAGGTTGTAACAGAACTGTTCAGCGCCGGATATCGTTCTGGCGGAGGTCAGCAGGTAGACCGGTTTGTCCGCCAATCGGCTCCCAGGAACAGGGGATTGCGCCAGAGTAGGCTCGGCCGCGTTGCTCCTCGGGTCATACCAGGCAACCGGACGATTAAAGAGCCAGGATGCGAGGAGGGAAACCATATCGGGATAGCCGCCTCCGTTGTCACGCAGGTCGAAGATGATCGCATCTGCCCCATTCAAGGTTGTCATCGCCGACACTGCCGTTGACCGACAAACGGAAGGGTCTGGGAATGAGTTGAGTTTGACGTAGCCGATATTGTGCGGCAATATCTCGACTTTCTCGAAGGTGCAGTTGTTCTGCCGCAAGGCCTCGTGGTAGCGCTCGATGGCTCCGGGAGGAGGTGCCCCCGGTCCCGGGGGAAGCGGTTCCGCGCTGTAGACAAGCACCAGGTGCGGGTCGTGGCTTACCTCTCGAATCTGTTGCGTCAGCAGATCCGCGAAGGCGGCGCCGTCCGTGCTGGCTTTGTAGTCGCCATTCTTCTCGTGAGAGACCAGGGCCTCTGCCATGCTCTGCGCCAAGCCTCGATCGAAGTAGTGCACTTTGAGATTGCTCGCGGCCGCCTCGACCACGCGGTCGCGTTCCGCCGCGTCAAGCTTCGGTTCTTCGGACGCGACCAGGAAGACTGCTTCGACCAGTTGCGGCTTTGAGAGAGGTTTTGGTTCTCCTGGAACACTCCCCATGAGAGCCTGATCCGGATCGTCTCCAGAGCCGAGTAAGGGGGACTTGACCGTCAAGAAAGAGTTCAATCGGCGCGATGCGATTGCACTGCGTGTACCTGCAAGCAACGGCATGTATCCGTCAGTGCGACCGATCAGCACGGACAATCCGCTCAATCCTGCTAAAGCTAGAATGCCTCCCAAGAGGATTGCGCTCGGTCGTAGCGGATCGTCTTCCAGGACATAGAACGAAGGGACCCCGCAAAGTTTCTGTGCCGATCCGTGGACGAACGTTGGTCGGCCGCAACGGCGCGTTTGTGGAACTGACAATACAAGATCGAAGAGCAGATCGAGCCAGAGCTGCAACCGCGGCCAGAACCCTCGCTCATCTCTCAGGCGTTCGCGGAAGAGCTCCATCGCAGCATCGCCGTAAGCTTGGCGGAACGAAGCTGGGTAGAGAAGCAGGAGGCAGGAGTATATCCTCTCAGACATATTCGCCTCCGAGAATCTTCCTGGCTCGTGCCACACGAAGCAGGTCGGCCAGCCTCTCAGCTTCGGAGCGTGCCAGCTTTCGACCGGCCGAAGTGATGCGGTAAAAGCGTCGCCGCTCGTCGCCGCCCTTTGCAGACTTACTCCGAATCAGCTCCTCAATCAGGCCGTCTGCCAACAGCGCCTGGATCGAGCTGTACAGCGTTCCGGGCCCCAGCCTCATGCGACCGTTGGTTTGTCCCTCCACCTTTCGCATAATTCCGTACCCGTGGAGGTCTTCATCGGCGAGCGAGAGCAGAATCTGAAACGCGGCCGAGGGCAGAGGGTCAAGCTTTCGTTTTGGCATCGTGTGCTCGATGGTCGATATATCGATGATCGAGCATACTGCGCGCTGGAGCCGCTGTCAACCACGATTTCAACTTGCGGCGGAGACTCGCCCGGAGACGCGCGGAGCGGTCTATTGTTACCAGCAGGTCAACGAATTCATTGACTTTTAGGTCGTAAGCGAATCCGCCTGGTAGATCGTGTTTACGCCAGCAGTTCCAATTGGACCGGCGCTGGCGATTTCTTGCGACGCTCAGGCTTGCGAAGCCTCTGGTTGCTGCCCTTCCCTAGGAACTCGTTGAAATAGGCGTCTATTTGGAGTCGAGGTATCGAGGTGGCTCGTCTAACAGACATGCGTGGAGACGAGCGGGTGCAGGACGGGATGTTCAGCTATGTTTCCTTGGAGCAGCGCGTGCCCCAGGATCATCCGTTGCGGGCGGTTCGCAAGCTGACCGATGCGGTGCTGCGGACACTCAACCCGGA
>JASHPD010000381.1 GCA_030038315.1 Acidobacteriaceae bacterium | reverse complement strand
ATGGATGACCTTCAAGGATGCCTGCAACCTGAAGTGCAACCAGACGGGCAAGTCGGGCAACGTGGTGCATCTCTCGAATCTCTGCACGGAGATCACGGAAGTGACCTCGCGCGCGGAGACGGCCGTGTGCAATCTCGGCTCCATCAACCTTGCGCGGCATCTGACGGACGGCGCGTTTGATTTTGAAAAGCTCGCGCGGACGGTGAAGATTGCCGTGCCGATGCTCGACCGCGTGATCGATATCAACTACTACCCGATTCCGCAGGCGGCGGGCGCGAATGAGCGCTGGCGGCCGGTTGGCTTAGGCGTGATGGGGTTGCAGGATGTCTTCTTCCAACTGCGGCTGCCGTTTGATTCGCCGGAGGCGCAGTATCTCTCCGCACAAATTCAGGAGGAGATTTACTACCACGCGCTTCTGGCTTCCTGCGAGCTGGCGGAGCAGTTCGGCCCGCATCCTTCGTTTGCGGAGACGCGCATAGCCGAGGGCAAACTCCAATTCGATCTATGGGGCGTGAAGCCGGCGGATGAAGCGCGATGGAACGCACTGCGTGAACGGATCGCAAAGCACGGCGTGCGCAATTCGCTGCTGATTGCGATTGCGCCGACGGCGACGATTGCTTCCATCGTCGGCTGCTACGAGTGCATCGAGCCGCAGATCTCGAATCTCTTCAAACGCGAAACGCTTTCCGGCGAGTTTTTGCAGGTGAATCGCTACCTTGTGGCCGAACTCAAAGAGCGCGGGCTGTGGAATGAAGAGATTCGCACGCGGCTCAAGCTGGCGGAGGGCTCGGTGCAGCAGATCGACGAGCTGCCAGCCGAGGTGAAGCAGATTTACCGCACCGTGTGGGAGATTCCCATGCGCGGACTCATCGATATGGCGCGCGGACGCAATGCGTACATCGACCAGAGCCAGTCGCTCAACCTGTTCATGGAGTCGCCCAACATCGGCAAGCTCAGCTCGATGTATATGTACGCGTGGAAGAGCGGCCTGAAGACGACTTACTATCTGCGCTCGCGGCCCGCGACGCGCATTGCAAAGACAACCGTCGCGACGAACGCTGCGGCCAACGTGACTCCTGCCGCCGCCGTGGCCTGCTCGCTTGAGAATCCCGGCGTGTGCGAAGCCTGCCAGTAAGCAGCTAATTTTAAGGAGATTTTTCGATGTCCTCTGTTCAAGCGCCTGAAGCGATTCTTGATCCGGGCCTGTGCCTCACGCTGCGGCCCATGCGTTATCCGGTCTTTTACGATATGTTCCGCGATGGAATCAAAAACACGTGGACCGTGGAGGAAGTAGATTTTCAGACCGATCTTGTGGACCTGAAGCAGCGGCTCAGCCCTGCCGAAGTTCACCTGATCCAGCGGCTCGTAGCATTCTTCGCCACGGGCGACTCGATTGTGTCCAACAATCTGGTGCTGAATCTCTACAAGCACGTCAACTCGCCGGAGGCGCGGCTTTATCTCTCGCGGCAGTTGTTTGAAGAGGCCGTGCACGTGCAGTTCTACCTGACGCTGCTGGACAACTACATTCCCGATCCGGATGCGCGCGCGGCGGCCTTTGCGGCGGTCGAGAACATTCCGTCGATTGCCAAGAAAGCCAGCTTCTGCATGAAGTGGATGGATTCGATCCAGGCGCTCGACCAGCTCACCACGCGGGAGCATCGCAAGCAGTTTCTGCTGAACCTGATCTGCTTTGCGGCGTGCATCGAGGGGCTGTTTTTCTTTGCGGCCTTTGCGTATGTGTACTTTTTGCGCTCGAAGGGGCTGCTGCACGGGCTTGCGGCCGGCACCAACTGGGTCTTCCGCGATGAAAGCTGCCATCTGGAGTTTGCGTTTGAGGTGGTGAATGTGGTTCGCGGCCAGGAGCCGGACCTGTGGGATGCGGAGCTGGAGCGCGATATTGTGCAGATGCTGCACGAGGCCGTGGACGCCGAGACGCAGTTTGCCGAAGACCTGCTGAGCGGCGGCGTGGCCGGGCTTTCCGTGCGCGATATGCGGCAATACCTGGGCTATGTGGCCGATTCGCGGCTGCAGCGGCTGGGCATTGCGCCGGCGTTCCATGCGAAAAATCCGTTTTCCTTCATGGAATTGCAGGATGTGCAGGAATTGACCAACTTTTTTGAGCGGAGAGTTTCGGCATATCAAACCGCGGTGCAGGGCGAAGTGGCCTTTCACGAGGATTTTTAAGGCAGAATTGGACAGAATTGGATTGGGGGTTTTCGCCGCCGGGGTGGTTTCGGCTATCCCGGCATTTACAATGGCGTCTATACCCCAGGCATGATCGATTGCTGCCTGCCGTGTGCCGAATGATGACTTTAAGATTGCTTCGCATCCCCGCAGTGTCCGCGCCGATGATTGTCCTGGCCGGCGGAATGCTGCTTGCCGTTCCCGCCATTGCGCAGTCGCGTCCTGCTGAGCCGGCCAGCCCTTACGGCGGCCAGGTGGTGGAAGAGATCATTGCCCGCGTCAATGACCAGATCATCACCAGCTCGGATTATGACCGCGCCATGAAGGAGCTGGACGACGAAGGCCGCCAGCGCGGGCTGTCGATGCAGGAGATCTCCGACGCGCACAAGGATTTGCTGCGCAACCTGATCGACCAGCAGCTCTGGCTCTCCAAGGGCAAGGAGCTGGGCATTACCGGCGAGACGGAGCTGATTAACCGGCTGGATGAGATTCGCAAGCAGTACCACCTGGCCACGATGGAAGACCTGGAAAAGGCCGCGCAGGAGCAGGGCGTTTCCTTTGAGGACTTCAAGGCGAACATCCGCAACCAGATCATCACCCAGGAGGTGATGCGCGACGAGGTGGGCGCCCACATCAACATCACGCCCGGCGAGGTGCGGCGCTACTATGATGCGCACCAGCAGGACTACACGCAGCCGGAGAGCGTGCAGTTGAGCGAGATTCTTGTCTCCAGCGGAGACAACCCGGACGACGCGCAGAAGGTGGCCGCGGCCCAGGCCAAGGCGGACGCGATTGAGGCCAAGCTGCAGGGCGGGGCGAACTTTGCCGAGCTGGCGCGCACTTCGAGCGACGGCACGACGGCCGGCGAGGGCGGCGACCTGGGGCAGTTCAAGCGCGGCGCGCTGGCCAAGGTATTCGAGGATGCGACCTTCAGCCTGAAGGCGGGGCAGTTTACCGAGCCCATCCGCACGCGCCAGGGCTTTGTGATCTTCAAGGTGACGCAGCACACGCTGGGCGGCGCGGCTCCCTTCAGCCAGGTGCAAAACCAGGTGGAAGACGCCTACTACATGACGCGGATGGAACCGGCGATCCGCACGTACCTGACCAAGCTGCGCGAGGACTCGTACATCAACATCCGGCCCGGCTATGTGGACACGGGCGCGAGCGCCAACAAGCGCATCGTTCCCATTTCCTACTCGACTTATACGCCGCCCTCGCAGAAGAAGAAGCGGAAGGTGGAGCGCACGCGCTTCCGCGAGAATGCGCACTACCGGCAGAAGTCGCCGCGCGTTGTGAATGCCTCGGCAACGACGGCTGAGCAGGCGAAGAGTTCCGAGAAACCAGGCAAGAAGGAAAAGATTCGCTTTGGCAGAGCTCCGGAAGAGACGTTGCCGGCGGCTTCCGCACAGGCACGGACCGAGAATGCCGGCGCGACCGGCTCTACAGCCAATACGCAGGTGGCGCAGTCGGATGCGATGGACAATCCCTTTGAGCAGACCGCGCCGCGGAAGAAGACGCGCTTTGCCGATCGCGCGCGTGTTCCGAAGGAGAAGAAGCACAAGGCGGAACCGGATGTGGATACGGACGCGCCCGCTCCGCCGGACGCGGGCGAAGTGGCCGACCGCGAAACGCAGTCGCAACCGCTGGGTTTGGGCGGCGACACCGCAACGAAGAAGAAAAAGAAGGAGACCGCTACGACCGGCGTGAAGACGCGGTACAGCGACCGACAGAAGACGGAAAAGAAGGAAAAGCAGCAGTCCGCGCCCGTGCAGCCGACGCCGATTCCGCAGGAGCCGGGCGCGCCTGCGCCGGCACAGGCTCCGGCGCAAGCGCCAGCTTCTGCGCCGCAGCAGTGATAAAGGCAGGGATTAGGGAACAGGGATTAGGCAGAACAAAGGCGCAATCGGCAAATGCCGATTGCGCCTTTGCTCTGCCCGCTGCAAGAAATTGCCGCGGAGTGGAAATCCTGTTTCCTCTAATCCCTGTTCCCTAATCCCTAACCGCTCATTTACTCTTTTCCCAGAATGAAAGACATATTTATCGCCGATCTGGCTTCTTTTGACGAAGGCAAATCCTTCGATGGTTTTTTTCTTGTGGATGCGCGTAACTCCGGCACGACAAAGGCGGGCAAACCGTATCTTGTGCTCAGGCTGGCCGACAAAACCGGGCAGGCCGAGGGGCGCGTGTGGGATCTGGACGACGCGCGCATCAGCAAGGACTTTGAGCGCGGCGACGTGGTGAAGGTGCGCGGCGTGGTTTCGTTCTACAACGGCCAGGCACAGGTAAAGGTGGAGCAGTTGCGCAGGGCAAAGCCGGAGGAGATCGAGAAATCCGACTTCATGCCGGCGACGGCTTATGACGTGGACAAGCTGTGGGCCGAGCTGGCCGGCTTTGTGGAGAGCTTTACCGATCCGCACCTGAAGCTGCTGCTCACCACGCTGCTGAACGATGAGAAGATCGGCGGAAAATTCCGCGAAGCGCCGGCGGCCAAGCAGTTGCATCATGCGTGGCTGGGCGGATTGCTGGAGCACGTTGTCAGCTTGCTCAGGCTGGCCGACCGCGTGGCGCCGAGCTACCCGATTCTGCATCGCGATCTGTTGTTAACGGGCGTGATCTTGCACGACATCGGCAAGCTCGATGAGCTGGCATGGGAGTCGGGCTTTGAGTACACGGTTCCGGGCGTGCTGCTGGGCCACATCCAGATGGGCGCGGAGCTGACGGCGAAGACGATGGATTCGATCCCCGGTTTTCCGCCGCGGCTGCGCACGCTGGTGCTGCACCTGATTCTGTCGCACCACGGCAAGCTGGAATTCGGCTCGCCCAAGCTGCCGATGATTCCCGAAGCGCTGGTGCTGAACTTCCTCGACGATCTCGACGCGAAGATGATCGCGGTGCAGCAGGAGTTTGCGAAGAGCGCGCGCGAAGGCAAGGCTCCCGATGAGTTCACCGGCAAGGTGTGGGCGCTCGACAACCGCCAGTTGCTCAACACGCGCGGCTGGCTGAGTCAGAAGTAGTTTGTTGGCAGCATCTGCTGGTGCAGGGCGCGGACGATCAACACATTATCAGGCTCGATGGCATAAAACACTACATGGCTGCCGGCTTCAAGCCGGCGAAGTCCGCTGCGAATGTAACTGCATGACCTGCCGATGAGCGGATTGCTTTGAATGTGCTCGAAGGCGTCGTCCAGCTTGTCGGCGTACTTGCCGAGTTGTCTCTGCCCCCAGGAACTTAATGTGTATGCAGCAATCTGGTCGATGTCCGATTCTGCATCCTCGGAAAACCGGATTGGCAGCACGCTCAGGCCTTCCTGGCCGGAAGGCCGTACTTTTTGCGAATCCTATCCATCGTGCCCGGTGGCGCGACTCCGCTGGCGAGACCCTTATCAATGGCGGCGCGCAGCGCAGCCAGCTTTTCCTCGTTCTCCTGCTCATCGCGCTCCATCAGCCGCAGGGCCGTGCGCATCACTTCGCTGGCATTCGCAAACCTGCCTGTTTTGACTCGTGCCGTGATGAATTGATCGAGCTCGGGAGTGAGATTGACGTTGCGCGTGGGCATGAGCACCTCCGCCTCAGTATAGGCCGATTGGCATACTTTGCCAAAACAGAACCGCCGGCGCTCACCCCAGAAACCACTCCCACTGTTCTTTGGTCAGCGGCACTACGGAAAGCCGGCCGATGACGACGAGCGGGGAATCCTTGAAGAGCGGCGCGGCCTTGATGGCGGCCAGCGTCTTCGGCGTCTTGAGGCGTTTGCCGGCTTTCACCTTTACGATGGGAACCTTCGGATCGGCGGGGTCCACGCTCAGGACCGTTCCCGTGCCGACGGCGGTGCGCTCTTCGCCCGTGTGGTAGAAGATCCATTTCGTGCCCGGCTTCAACTCGCGCAGGTGCTTCACAGCGGTGGGATTGGTCACGCCATCCCAGACCGTCTCCTGATCGCGCAGGAAATCATCGAAGGAGTAAACGTCAGGCTCGGTCTTGAAGAGGAAGTAGGACATGGAGACATGGTAAGCGACAATCGAGCGGCCGCAAAGCATCTGCGACCCATCGCAAAACAGGAGTTTCAGTTGTTCAGCGCGTGCCTGGCAAAGAGCACATCAGCCCAGTTTGATCTCCCGGTCTTCGGGTCAAGGATTCCCGGGTATACGTCGATCAGGTCGAAGCCGTAATCATCCAGGAAGTTCAGGATCTCGCGCAAGGTAGGCTGCCCGCACCGGAGCAGGGGAAACGTAATTTCCAGCTCAATATAGTCGATTTGCTTCAGTAGCTTTTTCGCGCCGCGCAAGGCTGCCAGTTCGTTTCCTTCGATATCGAGCTTGAGAAGAGACGGGCGTGGAATGGTTCGGCCGCCGGCCCACGTGTCGAGAGTCGTAAGAGGAACACTGACAACGCTTCCGCTGCCGTTTGGCGCTGAATCAGCATCTTCCAGCAGAGAAGACGAGACGGTATTGGGGGTGACGCGAAACTGTGCGGTGCCTTCGGTATCACTTAAAGCCTGGCCATAACACTGGATTTTCTTATCCGCGGCGAATCGCGCTTGTAAATTCTTGAAGAGTTCAGGCGTTGGCTCAAAGGAATGGATTTCGGCATGAGGATAATGTTTCCGCATTCCGACTGCATATTCGCCTACGTTTGCTCCACCGTCAATGATCAGTTCCAGCTTTACATTTGCCATAAATTTGGTGGATTCATGCTTTCGCCGAAGTTCATAACCATATCAGTTAAGACTGCCGTTGACCAGTTCCCGAATAATTTTTCGCAAGTGTTGCTCCGTGGATTAGTAGAGATTTGAAATAGTCCTAAATAAAAGCCGATTCTTAATCATCGGATATTTCCAGGCTCAAAGCAATAAAAAATCAATGCTGTATAGATGTGCGCGGCAATTTTGTGAGGCTGCTGCGCGCCTGTGAAATCGAGA